>JAUTWY010000299.1 GCA_030838305.1 Acidobacteriaceae bacterium | reverse complement strand
GCCATCGGTGTACTGGTGAGTGCGTATGCCCACGCCGGGCGACGTACAGATGCACTTCGCCTTCTCGCGGAGTTGAAAAGGCGCAAGCAGGCAAGCTATGTTCCAGCCGGGGCCTTTGTGAACGCTTACTTGGGACTCGGCGAATACGACCAGGCGTTTGTCTGGCTCGATCAGGCCAACATGGAACAGTCAAATATACTGCAATTCCTCAAAGTGCATCCCTTCATGGATCCACTCCGCAATGACCCTCGTTTTGCGGAGCTAGTCCACCATGTCCGGCTCGATTAGCCTTAGCAGCCCTGTGTCCAATTTATGTGCGCGAAATTTTGATGCTTCGGATCGAAACTATGCATCAAAGGAAACACGACGGTAAGTTGACGATTCTTTCCGATCAGCTTACTATCCGAAATAGCAATGACTAGTTTCAGCAATCCTCGCCAGAATTGTATGTGTGCATGTTGTTGTTGTGCATGCGTGGGCTCTGGCGCCGGGAGGTTGCTGACTTAACAGTTTCATAGCATTGTCAGCACTTATTGCCCACCGCCAGAGAGCCTCTGGCGGTGGGTTTTTCTTTTTGCGGGAAATGGTTATGGAAAACGCAGTCAAAGAAACGAAAGCGCAAAAGTCGGAACGCCTCAAGCGTGCGATGAATCCATGGGACGGGTTGGCTGAGATTCGGCGCTTTGCGCGGGAGGGCTTCGACTCCATTCCAGCAGAGTGGATTGGAACCTACTTCCGCTGGTGGGGAGTTTATACGCAGGGCGACGGAGCGGGAGTGGTCGGCGGGAAAGACGGCCAGGGACGGGCGTTGCCATTCTTCATGCTGCGAATTCGAATTCCCAACGGCCTGTTGCGATCCGACCAGTTACGAACCATCGCAAATCTCACTCAACGATACGCCCGCAGCACCGCCGACCTGACCGTGCGGCAGAACATTCAGTTGCACTGGGTCACGATTGAGGCGCTGCCGGAAGTGCTGGAAGAGTTGTGGCGCGTTGGACTGAACACTACAGGCGCTTGCGGAGACGTCACGCGCAACATTACAGGTTGCCCGGTCGCTGGCGTGGATGCCGACGAGATTTGTGACGCTTCACCGCTCGTGCTGGAAGCGGACCGCATGCTGGCAGGGAACGCCGAATTCTACAATCTGCCGCGCAAGTTCAAGATTTCTATTACAGGATGCCGCGTGTGGTGCCCCTATCCGGAGATCAACGATGTCGGTCTGACGGCAATACAGCGCGTGGTTCGCGGCAAGGCTGAGACAGGCTTTGCGCTGCGGGTGGGCGGCGGGCTTTCGACTGAGCCTTACCTGGGTGCGCCGCTCAATGCTTTCGTGCGCTGGAATCAGGTTCTGCCAGCGATCCGAGGGATTGCCGAACTGTTTCGCGACGCTGATCAGTTGCGTGAACATCGCGAACGGGCGCGGCTGAAATTTCTCTTCCTGCGTCACGGCTGGACGGTGCAAGATTTCCAAAAAGAGCTGGAGCGACGCATCGGATTTCAATTCGATCCTGCCGAACCGGAACAACCACCGGCGGACGTCTATCGCGATCACATCGGAATTCATCCGCAAAAGCAGCCCGGCTACTGCTACGTGGGAGCAACAGTCTTGCGTGGCCGGATCACGCCAGAACAAATGCATGCTGCCGCCGATCTGGCTGATCGATTCGCGAGTGGCGAACTGCGCACCACGAATATGCAGAACCTGCTGATCGTCAACGTGCCGCGGTTGCAGGCGGACGACCTGGCGAAGGAGCTGGGCGCGATTGGTTTGCCGGTGAGCGGATCTCCCTTTTGGCGCGGGGCCGTGGCCTGCAGTGGAACAGAGTTCTGCAAGCTCGCCATCACGGAGACGAAAAGTTTCTCGCGCTGGCTGGTGGAGGAATTGGAAGAACGTCTGCCGGGATTTGATCAGCACTTGAAGCTGCATGTTACCGGTTGCCCCAATAGTTGCGGGCAACACTGGATCGCCGACATCGGAATCGAAGGCAAGAAGATCAAGGTCAACGGACAAATGGTGGACGCCTATTATTTCTGCCTGGGTGGCGCGCTTGGCCTGAACCAATCCATCGCGCGGCCAGTGGGGTATCGCTGTGCGGCGACTGAGGTTCCTGAAGCCATCGAGCGGCTACTGCGAAGGTATCTCGCCGACGGCAATGATGGTGAAAATCTGCGGCATTTTTTCGCTCGTCACACCGACACGGACTTGCGGAATTTTCTGGCGGGAGAGTTCGTGGAGGCGGTGGCGCGCGATCTTCCCGAAGGACGCGTACCCAGTGGAGTGGAAGGCTAAGCCAAATAGGAGAACTCGTGAGCAGCTTGTTTCCAATGTTTATGAAACTTGAAGGCAGACGGTGCCTTGTGGTTGGCGCCGGGAAGGTGGGCGAGCCTAAGATCGGCGGCCTCATCGACACTGGCGCGCGCATCCACGTGGTTGCGCTGGAAGCGACCGAGGCAGTGCATGCGTGGGCAAGGACCGGGAAGATCACGCTTGAGATACGTGCCTTTACCGAGTCCGATCTTGATGGGGTAGTTCTGGCAGTAGTGGCCACCGCTTCGCGTTCTGTAAACGGATCAATCTATCGGGAAGCGCGGCGACGTGGAGTGCTGTGCAATGTGGTCGACGATCCGGAGTATTGCGACTTCTATTATCCGGCCGTGGTGCGGCGCGGCGATCTGCAGATTGCAGTTTCCACCAACGGGCAGAGTCCGTCTTTAGCGCAAAAACTTCGACAGCAATTGGAACGGCAGTTTGGTCCGGGATATGCCCGGTGGGTGGCGGAACTGGGAGAGACACGAAGGCAGGTGCTGGCCAGCAATCTTGATCCGCAGCGCAAGCGCGAATTGTTGCTCTCGTTAGCGAGTCGTGAGGCGCTGGACGCGGCTTTGGCGGAGGAAGCTAAGAAGGACGAATCGGCAAAGAGGGACGGGAGGGTGACGGTATGAAGGGCAAGGTTTATTTGGTGGGAGCGGGACCGGGTGATCCCGACTTGTTAACGGTGAAAGCTTTGCGGCTGTTGCGCGAAGCGGAGGTTGTACTGCACGACGATTTGGTCACGCCCGAAATCTTAAAACTGATTTCGCCCACCGCCCAAGTGCAGAACGTAGGCAAACGCTGCGGAACTAAAACCATCCGGCAGGAAGAAATCAATTTTCTGATGGTGACACTGGCGGCGGCCGGCCGGCAAGTCGTGCGACTGAAAAGCGGAGATCCTCTAATCTTCGGCCGGGCCGGAGAGGAGATCGAAGCGCTCCAGAGAGGCAACATCGATTATGAAATTGTTCCCGGCGTGACTTCAGCGCTGGGAGCGGCGGCCGCGGCCGGTATTCCGCTGACGCACCGGCGGGCTTCGTCCACGCTCGTGTTAACGACAGGCAATCACGCTTCTGGGAACGACGCTGCTGATTGGAGCAAATTTGCGGCAGCGGAGGCCACGCTCGTTATTTATATGCCGGGCTCGAACCGTGGCGAGATTTCCCGCAAGCTCACGGCCGCCGGGTTCGGAGAAGAAACTCCTTGCGCAATCATTTCCCGCGCCACAACCTCCGAGCAGAGGATATACCGCACCACCGTATCGGATCTGAAACGCGCGCCAAAGCTGCCGTCGCCAACCCTGCTGGTCGTCGGTGAGGTGGTGAGATTTGCGGATCAGAATCTACTCCGCGAGGCAGCGAGCGTTCCTGCGCTGAGTAACGAATTCGGCGGCGCGTTTGCTCAAACCTTGTTTTCGTCCGCTAAAGGATTACGACGCGGCGAGGAGCCTTTGGCATGAAAGAAGAAGTTGGAGAGATACAGATCGCAGCGGAAACTTGGAGGCCCGAACAGGTGCTTGAGTGGGCCTTTGCGAGGTTCGGCAATACTGTAGCGATCTCGTCTGCATTCGGAGCTGAAGGTATGGCTCTGATCGATATTGCTTCTCGCGTGCGCAAGGGCTTTCGATTATTTACCCTGGATACCGAATTTCTGTTTCCAGAAACCTACAACCTGATGGACCAGGTGGAGCAGAGATATGGCATCACGATCGAAAAGGTCTATCCCCTAAACTCGCCGGAGGAGCAGGAACGCCTGCACGGTGCGGCACTCTGGGAACGGAATCCCGACCAGTGCTGCAATCTTCGCAAAGTTGAGCCGCTGCGGCGCAAGCTGGGCGAACTGCGGGCGTGGATCACGAGCATCCGGCGCGATCAGACGACGGCGCGGGCGGGCGCCGGTAAAGTTGAGTGGGACGAGAAATTCGGTTTGGTGAAAATCAATCCGATCGTCGATTGGAGTTCCAAGCAGGTCTGGCAATACATTCGCCAACACAACGTGCCTTTTAACAAACTGCATGAGCGTAGCTATCCCAGTATCGGCTGCACGCACTGCACGCGCGCGGTGCGGCCGGGAGAAGACCCCAGGGCTGGGCGCTGGTCTGGATCATCGAAGACCGAATGTGGACTGCATATCATCCAACCACTGACGGTTCCGCCGGAAGCAGGGGCCTAAGCCCAATCTACTTGTGAGCGCTGTCGCTCTTCTTTAGGTATTCCGACAGTTGACGCACGACCGTCGCGAACGTCTTGGTGGCGACAGAGAGAGTACGGTCGCGCCGGTAGGCAAGTCCCAGTTCTCGCCAAAGTTCCGCGCCTTCCAATTCCACTAACTTCACTCTGCCTGCAGAAACTTCGTCGCGGGCAAAGGAGGCGCTGATCAGCGAGATGCCGAGGTCGGCGGCGACAAAGCTCTTGATCATCCCGATGCTGGGAAGCTCCATCCTGACTTTAAGCTCCGTGTTGTACTCCCGAAAGAGCTTATCCAGCAGTCTACGGGTATGGCCCGTCTTGGGTAGCAGCAGAGGATGTTTTACCACCTCGCTGATGTGTGCCGATTTCAGCTTGGCTAGAGGGTTCTTGGGACTCACCATCAGCATCAAACGGTCGCGAAATATGGGTTGTACCTTCAAACTGGGAGACTGCACTGGAAGGCTGACAATGCCCACATCGAGAGAGCCATTCTCTATCTTCTCGACGATCTTATAGGTGAAATTGCGATAGATGCTGATCTGCACATCGGGATACTTCCGGCAATACTCCCCGAAAACTTCAGGCAGAACGTAGAGGCAAGTGGCTTCGTTGGCCCCGACCATCAGCGTGCCGCGCGGAGTGTGGCCATGGTCCGCCACCGCCACCAGCGATTCATCGCGCAGCTTTTTCATGCGCAATGCATACTCGTGGAAGACTTGACCAGCCGGAGTCAGCTTGACGGTTTTGCCCGATCGATCAAGCAGACGATCGCCGTACTCCTGCTCGAGCTGGCGGATCTGGGCGCTGACCGCCGATTGTGAACGGAAAACCTTTTCACCGGCGCGGGAAAAGCTGCCTTGGCGGGCAACTTCCAGAAATGTGATGAGTTGATCGAAATCCATTCGGCTAGTCGGAGATTATAACGGACTTTGTTTCAGTTCAGGATAGGAAACGGGGAACTGGTTATGCGCTCTCACTGCACGACTGCTCTTTCGGAAGTGAGAATCTTATCGCGTCCGTAGCTCCGCGCTTCCTCGGCTGCGAGGCGCGCTAGAACAGGGGCCCACGTCTCTTCGATCGAGCATGGGGGAATCAATGGCTCAACCCGCAGGAGCGGCAGCGCGGAGTGGGAAAGGATATCGGCAGCGCGGGGGCTGCCGGTGAGTTGCACGTGCCGGTGAAGGATCCGGCGAAGCCATTGTTCTTCCTGCGATTCGAGTGCGGCAAGACGCACAGAGTCACGGTTCATCGGATCCTGACTCATTTGATCGTCGCCTTCATCGCATGACAAATAGGTGAGTCCGCCGGTCATCCCGGCTCCCAGGTTGCCGCCTGCAGGACCCAGAATTAGCACAACGCCCGCAGTCATATATTCGCATCCGTGCCGGCCCACACCCTCGACCACGGCCAGAGCGCCGCTGTTGCGGACCGCGAAGCGTTCTCC
>JAUTWY010000182.1 GCA_030838305.1 Acidobacteriaceae bacterium | reverse complement strand
CGAAACGTGCGTAGGCGATTGACTGGCCCAGATGCTCAGCGGCGTGACGGACGATAAACAGCAGCACGCCGCGCTCGGTATTCTTTCCGCCAAACCAGTCCAGGCTTTTCTCGAGGTCGGCGTCGGGCATTGCCGAGATCGCTTTCTTCGCGTGGACAAAAGAATCCTTCAGCGTCGCAATGACTTTCGCTTTGTCGGTGGTGGATTTCTCCAGACCTTTCACATCCAGTCCTTGCGGGATCTTCGCGCCGACGAGGGTATACAGGTTGTAGTTGGCGGCGCTGACGTGCAGGAATACTTCGGCGAAGGAGCGGACATCGGTAGAGGGTCGCCATGTGTACTTCTCCGCGGGAATCGCCTCGGCGAGGCGAGTGAATTTGTTTTCCTGCCCGATTACTTCAGACAACACTTCCGAGCGATATCCCGTAACCCCGGGAGTGCCGTCCTTGTAAGGATTTACTTGGGCTGTGACGTGAACAGCTGCGACCGTGAGCACCAGCAAACCGAGTGCCGGGAAATTGAGTTTCATTGTGTGATCTCCTTTTAGATCAGATCGTTTGATCGGATCAGTGTAGCCACTCGCACGGCACTGTCTAGAACCGAATAAACACAATGATCCCGGACACATCGAAGCTAGAATCCGGGCGGTCGCTCCTCCGCAACGCCGAAGGCGCGTTCCAATGCCAGCCCTGCTGTTCCCAAAGCTCCTTCATCGAAAAGCCGTCCTATGAGTGTGACACCGTGAGGCACGCGGCGAGGGGGCGAGAAAGTGGGCATCGGATTGTTGGGGTCGGGAGCCCAGTCGGTGCGCGCTTTTGCTACTTCGACGAAACCTGCCCGCAGAGTCAATGAAGGATGTCCAGTGAAATTGGTCGCGGTCAGCATTTCATCGCGCAGCGATGGGACGAGCAGCAAGTCCACTTCGGAAAAGATACGGGCCATTTCTTCGGCGACTTTGCGCCGGAAGCGGTCAGCTTGCACGAAGTCCACGGCGGAGAGGAAGCGCGCTTCGCGAAAAATGTTGGGCCACGCGTCGGGGACTTGCGCTTTCAGTTGATTGATTCCTCCGCTCAGCGTGAGCTCTTCGAATGCCGCGGCGCCTTCGGCAAAAAGAATCAAGTTGAGCGAGTCATACGGCCAATTAGGAATCGAAACTTCCACTGGGACCATTCCCAGCTTCTTGACCGTCTCCAATGCCGCGCGGTCCACCACGGTTGCCGGATTCTCGTTCATCCAGCGGGGAAAGTAACCTACGCGAAGTCCCTTTACGCTTGCGCCCGAGTCGTAGTCGAGCTTGCCGGCGACGCTCGAAAGGTCACCTGCATCCGGACCGGAGATGGCGTGCAGTACCAGCATTGCGTCCTCAACCGTGCGCGTCATCGGACCAAGCTTGTCGAGCGACCAGCATAGAGTCATCGCGCCGGTGCGCGCCACGCGGCCGTACGTCGGACGCAGTCCGGTAATCCCGCAACGCATTGACGGGCTGACGATGCTTCCTCCAGTTTCGCTGCCGATCGCGAACGCCACCAATCCCGCGGCTGTCGCGGCGCCCGGACCGGCGCTCGATCCCGAAGACGCTTCTTCCATCAGCCACGGGTTCATCGTCTGGCCTCCGAACCAGATGTCGTTAAGCGCGAGCGCGCCGAGGCTCAACTTGGCGACCAGCACTGCTCCCGCCTCGTGCAGACGCTTGACCACGACTGCGTCTTGAGCAGGCACGCGGTTGCGGAAAGGCTCGGCGCCATACGTGGTGGGAATCCCGGCGGTGTCGAGCAGATCTTTCGCTCCCCAGGGAATTCCGTGTAACGGCCCGCGATAGTGTCCGACGGCGATTTCCTCGTCCGCTTTTTTGGCTTGTGCGAGAGCCAGATCGCGGGTCAGTGTGATCACGCAATGCAGCTTGGGATCAAACTGCTCAAGTCGCTTGAGATAAATCCGCGTCAGGCGGTCTGAGGTCAGCTTGCGTTGCTCGATCCAGAGCGAAAGGCGGGACAGAGAAGCGAAAGCAATGTCTTCATCGCGCGCGGGAAGTGGACCGGGATCGAAATTGCTGCGAACAAAACGATCGCGTGCGGGACCTGTCTTCGCCGCGAGCCCGGGCAAAACCGGATTCCATTGCGTCGCTGGAGCAACCGTCGATTCCAGCGTCACCTTGCGCGGACCAGTGCGTCGCTCGTAGAGCGCTGCCATGGTCTTGCGCCAGCTTGCCGCCGCCATCGCGCGCTCGGTGGCGGTCAGCTCAACCTGCACCAACTTTTCCGCTTCGGCGAAGGTGGCCGGTGAGACCTCAGGCCCCACGGCAGGAGACGTCCCGAATGCGGGAGGAGCTCCCGGCGGCAGATCCGAAGGCTGTTGCGCGTAGCTTCGGTACGCGGTTGCCGCTGCTAGTAAGCCGAGAGACGTCTGAGTCAGAAACTGCCTGCGCGATTTCGCCATGAATCCTCCGACAGGCATTGTAGCTGCGGCAAAAGAATTTTCACCACAGAGTCACCCTTCGAGTCCCCTCAGAGCAGGCTCCGGCACGGAGAAAGGCTTTTAAGTTGATCGTATTTTATTTTCGCGCTCTTTTCTAGCGATGTCGCAGTTTGGGCGGAGGATTCGTTTCGGGGCATGCCTTCAGGCATGCCGCATGGTCGCGCATCGTAGGTGAACTCTAGCCGCCGCAACTGGGGCGGGCACTGACCCAGCATCGGTATCGCCGCGCGCCGTTCCGGCCGGGGCGAGCAGCGTTTCCTGGTGGGCTACAGCCGGGTACGGACGGAAGAGAATGTCTCGATTCAACTAAATACCGCAGTACTCGCGCCGATTCCCAATGTCAGGCACAGAATTGCCAAGGGAAGAAAAGCCCGGCGAGCAGCTGTCGAAGCCCATATCGCAAATCCTGAACCAGGTCTTCAATAGCGTTTCCGCAGCGCGCCCCGGCACTATTGTTCGATCTGCGTCATCCCCGGGACGAAGACAGGACTTTATCCAGCTTAAAAGGTTGGATGGCCTAGCCTTTTCCACACCACCCGTGTGACATCTAACCTTGCCTCCCGACTTTAAATCGGTAATCACGGGTGAGGCAGTGACGCTCTGCTCCAGAGCAAACCGTCGTTCGCTAAGTCTTTTGTTTGACGTATTTTGACCTCTAAGCTCTTTGTCAAGCGTATTTTTCGGGGAATTTCGTGCTTAATCTGATGATTCCGTACGCAGAGTGGGGTAGGGGTACCCCGGATAAAACTAGAATCGTGGTCTAGACCACGGTGCTCCCAGTGAGTGCGC
>JAUTWY010000181.1 GCA_030838305.1 Acidobacteriaceae bacterium | reverse complement strand
TAATTCCGAGTTTGTGGTCGGCGCCATCGACAAATCTGCAATCTAAAATCTGCAATCTGAAATTTACTTCGTTAGCTCGTTACCCGCGCCGAAAAATCTCCTTCCCACAATTCGAAATTCCCGATTCAGCACAAGATTGATTGCCTCGGAGTATGCGATGTGTTCCTGCTCCAATATTCTTGCCGCCAGACTCTTCTCGTCATCCGTATCCAGCACTGGAATAGCCTTCTGCACGATGATCGGCCCGTGGTCGAGTTCTTCGTCTACAAAGTGCACGGTGCAGCCAGTGACCTTCACTCCGTAAGCAAACGCCTGCTCCTGGGCTTCGAGTCCCGGGAAAGCCGGTAACAACGATGGATGGATGTTCAAAATGCGATGTGGAAACTGGCGGACGAACCAGGGTGAGAGCAGCCGCATGTATCCGGCTAGGCAGACCAAATCCACGTTGTGGCGCTGCAACGCCGCGGCGACTTCCCGATCATGATCTTCGCGCACCTTTCCCTTTGAGGGAATGACCAGGGCCTCAAGTCCCAGCCGCCGCGCAGTTTCAATTCCCCCAGCATCGGCACGATTCGAAATCACGATTACAATGCGGGCATTGGGAATCTCTCCGGATGCGACGTTTTTCGCAATCGCCTCGAAGTTCGAGCCGCGGCCCGAGAGCAGAATGCCAATGGTTTTCATCGTCGGGGATTCAACGTAAATGTTCCGGCCATTTGCCGTCAATTAGGCGATGGCCAACGGTCACGTGCGAACTGAGGGCAAACCATTTACAGTGGGAGCCGGAATTCCAGATGTCCGCATATTTCATCCGTTATCTCGTGATTGTTCCTCTCCTGTCCGCAGTAGTTGTGGCACAAGCTTCACAGCCTGCTACCCCTCAATCTGAAAATGAGAAAGAAACTGAAAAGCAGGAGCACTCAAAGCGGCTACTCGGCATAATTCCGCAGTTTGGCACAACCAACCGCCGGGACGCTCTTCCGCTCACCCCGGGAGAGAAGTTCCACTTGTTTGCGAGATCGGCCTTTGATCCGGTGGAATTCGGCGTGGTCGGATTTCAAGCCGGGATCGGCCAGGCTGAAGACGAATTTCCTGAGTACGGCCAGGGTGCAGCGGGATACGGAAAACGCTATGGGGCGGCATTTGCCGACGAAGTCTCCAGCAGCTTCTTCAGTAACTTTGTTTACCCCGTCCTGCTCAAAGAAGACCCTCGTTATTTCCGACTGGGCGAAGGTTCGATCAAGCGCCGGATAGGTTACGCCCTGCTTCACGAAGTCGTGTGCCGCACTGACAAGGGCAAACGCAGCTTCTCCTGGGAAAATGTTCTCGGCGCCGTCACGGCTGGCGGGATCGCAAATGTCTACTACCCCCCGGCAGACCGCGGTTTTGGACTTACGATGAGCCGCAGTGCCATCGCGATTGGATATGGCAGCTTAGGAGGATTAGTAAGTGAGTTCTCCCCGGATATTACCCGGCGGCTGTTCCGCCATCGCGACAAGAAGAATTCGACACAACCGTAGTGGCAGTCTGCTGGAACTATGAATGCAACCTGGCAAACAGCGTAACGAATAGAAATAACGCCAGCAGGATCGCTCCCAAAGCGTTGGCGCGAACCATCTTGTGGGTCGCAGGCCAGGGAAACATCAGCACATCAAATACTGCGACCAGCCGTTCCGGCCAGAGCAGCCCGGCAACTCCGAAAGTTAACGACAACTGCACAACCAGCAACAAAACCACGTGGTTCATCCAGGGTCTCCAACGCGAGTAATTGGGATGGGGAATCCGTTGAATCGAGTCTAGCCTGAGAGGGATAAGGCAAGTCAACCGGAAAATATCCGGCGGCAAAACCAAAGTTAACTGTCCCGTTTCCCAGTACCTGCCAGCCAGCGAAACAGCATATTTACCAAACTAAGAACGATGGCTCCCCAGAAAGCGGAGGCAAAACTGTCGATGTGGAAGGCGGGGGACAAGAGCGCGGAGGCGACCTCTAACATCAGAGCATTGATGACGAACCAGAAAACCCCCAAAGTGAGAATGGTTAGCGGTAAGGTGATGATCTTCAGCAACACGCCCAAAGTGGCGTTCACCAATCCAATGACAAGCGCAGCGATAAGGGCCGCCCCTACCCCAGAAACGTGAAATCCACGCATAAAGTGAGCCACGACCCAGACTGCCAGGGCGCTCAACAGCCAGTTGATAATGTGCCGCAAGCTGGCCTCCAAGCTTGAGACTATAAGCTCCAGGGAGGAACATGGCAAACGCCAAGCAAACGCCTGCACCGTCAAAGTAGTAAACTTTTCCGTCATGCCCCAGCTCACTTATCTCGAAGCCATTCGCCAGGGAATCTGGGAAGAAATGGAGCGCGATCCCAGTGTCTTCTGCATCGGCGAGGACATCGGTATCTACGGCGGCGCATTCAAGATCACCGATGGATTTATCGACCGCTTTGGCCCCGAGCGCGTCATCGATACTCCCATCGCCGAATCAGCAATCGTGGGCGCTGCATTTGGCGCCTCGCTGACCGGCATGCGCCCGGTAGCCGAATTTCAATTCTTGGACTTCATCGGCTGCGCCTTGTACCAGATCAGCATCATGGTCGCGAAAACGCATTACTTGTGGGGAGCGCCCGCGCCCCTTGTGTTGCGCGGACCTAGCGGCGGCAATGTCCACGGCGGGCCATTTCATTCGCAGAATCCGGAGATGTGGTTCGTGCATAACCCCGGTTTGAAAGTTGTTTGTCCCGCAACCCCATATGACGCGAAAGGCCTGATCAAGGCTTCCATACGGGACAACAATCCAGTCGTCTTCTTCGAGCATAAATATCTGTACCGCCGCATCAAAGAAGAAGTTCCTGCGGACGATTACGTCGTCCCGTTGGGAAAGGCGCGAATCGCGCGCGAAGGCCGCCACATCAGCGTGATTACTTATGCCGCGATGGTGCATACTGCGCTAGAGGCCGCAGAACTCCTGGCTAAAGAAGGCATTGAATTTGAAGTTCTCGACCTGCGTTCGCTGGCCCCGCTTGACCGGCAGGCAATCGCGCAAACCGTGAAGAAGACAAACAAGGCAATCGTGCTGCACGAGGACACGCGAACTGGCGGGATCGGCGGTGAAATCACGGGCATCATCAATGAGGAAGCCTTCGACGACCTGGATGGGCCGGTCGTTCGAATCACAGCGCTGGACACGCCGGTCCCTTTTTCCCCGCCGCAGGAGGAACACTTCCTGCCTCAGTTGAAGGATGTGGTAGAAAAGGCACGCTGGTTAAAGGCGTATTGAATGTGTCGTCATAAGCAAGCTGAGGAGACACAATGCGGAATTTCATACTGGGAGTCATCGTCACACTTGTTGTCCTGTTCGTAGTGGTGATTATCATTGCTCAGTTCGGTCTCATGCCGACGAATGCCGATGCCACGCCATCGCCATTCGAGAGCCGGATCGCCATGAATGCACTCGACGCTTCCATTGAGCGTCATGCGCCGCGAGTCAACAACCCCGTTCCCGCTACCGACGATAACCTCATTGATGGAATGAAGAGTTACACCATGAATTGCGCTGT
>JAUTWY010000255.1 GCA_030838305.1 Acidobacteriaceae bacterium | reverse complement strand
ATTCGGTGTCGTCGGAGCGGCAATCGTGCATGGGCCCAGCTCCGCCTCGGCGCGTCGAGAGAAGGAGCACTCGATCAACAGGAACACGGCTAAGAAGAATGTCGATGTTGACGGGTACCAACTTTGGGCCGTCATACCCCGCGGACCGGGCTGTGATCTAGGAATCGGACGAGCAACAGCATCGGTCGGCCGGTAGTAGGCCCAAAGCGACCGCGCTGGCTCGGGCGCTCCGCCGGCTCCCAGGTACGCAGAGCACCTCACCGTAACTACTTTCGAAGCTTCTGCGCTTCCAGTTCGTGTGCGGAAGTAGCGGGGTTTTTCGGTACAAACGTTAATAACGTCACGTTGCCACGTGAGGTCGCCATTTCCGAAGCGGGGCTTGGTCCGGCCTGGAGCATGCCGTCATTACGAACCGAGACCTCCGAAAAAGGCGAGGCGGCCGAGCGTGCGAGCAGGTCGCGAAGTTTCGAATGCAGACCGTCACCACGCGCGGCAGCAAATTCGTTAAACCGATTTAAAGAGGTCATTGTTGTGGACTCCCGTGCCGTCGTAACGTGGAGCGCCAAGGGCGAGCGGCCACTCCGTTTCTTGCTCTCGAACTGATCTTTGTGTTTCGGCGCGCCTTATCGATATCGGAGTTCAAGGACAAGAAACGGAGTGTGGATTCCGCACGGGCGCTCGAATTTGCGATTGCGCAAAAGGTGGGATCCACGTGGCAAACGACATTGAAGTCCGTAGACCGATCAACTTCGAGACCGCGACCGACGGTACGGCCGTCAGGTTGCTCACCGAGGACATCGCGGGCTGTACAATCGGAATCATCTTCGCGATCGAGACATTGTCGGCGCTGCTGATGACCTTGCCGAAAATGGCGTCGAGTGCGGTGAAACGCGCGCATAACGATCCAACAATGCGCATCACGTACCCGGCGACGGACTTTCAGGTCGAACTCAGCCCCGGCAATTTCCGCATTTTGACGATCGGGACGCTTGGCGGATTCACCGTCTCTTTCAGTCTGACGGAGGAGCTTTCGCAAGAACTCGGCGCGGCGCACCTCAAAGGCATCGGTCAGCGCCCCAAGACGCACTGACCGAACGAGCCTTTCGACGAACTTAGCGATCCGTCCGCGCGTTGCTCAGCAAGACAACTCGATCATCAGACGGGATCGCCTCGGCAGGGCCGTCAGAAGACTGCCTTGTCATGGTCTCCCAACCCGTCGGGCCCCTCGGCGCCTCGCTGAATTGCCGTTCCATGACATTCCGCCCCGTCGGATCCTGCGAGACCGCCTCCAATTCCCCGATGTCGAGGCTGCTGATCATCCCGTCCAGATGGTGAGCCGACGCGCCACGAACCTCGTCGAGCCGGCGAAGCACGACTTGCGTCGGGCCCGAGGCTTGAGCCAGGACGGCGAGCCTGCGCAGGCCCTTACGCGCCATCCCCCAATGCTGAATGAGTTGCGCCCAGCTACCGTTGTCTTTGAGAAGTCCGTTCAGGACACCGTGTGAGATCGGATCTTCTGGAACTAATGCGCCGATGCTCGCAACCACGTCCACGACGTGGATACCCGATGCGAGTTCGACCACAAGTCCGGTCTTGTTACCGTCGAACCGAATCAATTTCATTGTGCCTCTCCGCGATCAAACTGTGCCCTGCGCGAAGGTTAGATGGGATCGCGTTGCTTGAACCTCGGTTCTTGCCTTCGAATCAAACTCGTTCTCTTTACTTCGAAGGTTTGAAAGCAGGAATCGGAGCGCTTTCAGGCCAATCCCAAGGGACGGTGAGCATCCGATCCTACGATCGGTGAGGATCAATCCTGTGCGTCGCGGTGCGCGCTGAGTTTGAAGGCAAGAATCGGAGTGTGCGACTGAAGGACTGCGTTTTGGTGAAATCGAAGGGCCGCCGCCGGGCGGCGAGCTTGAAAGCAGGTCCAGATATGGCTGGCCGAGCTAGAGTCGCGGCAAGCCACGCGAAACGCCGCAAGGTTCCACCCGTCTCGAGGGCGAAGGAGGAGATTCGCGCCAAGGCATATGCGCTGCGGTGTATCGCCAACCTGGTCGAGGAAGGTCTCGCGCACATAGAGCGATTGGCAGACGGCGAAAGCGAGCTGCGGCTCGCGACGGGCGAGGTCTATCGCCTCGGCAAGAACACGGTGCGGCGGATCGTCTGAAAGTGCCCTCCACCCGCGATACCCGAGTAAGGATCGGATTGCGCGCCACGAAAGACGATCTAGCCTCGGACCATTAGAAAGAAGGAGCGATCGCATGAAACAGGACGGCATCATCAGTCCGAACGCCGCTGCAGTGAAGTCCGCTGAAGTCCGACTGAGAAAGCACGATTGGGACCGGACAGGATCCGATCTGAACAGTTTCGGTTGCGCGGTGATCGATAAACTGCTTACCCGCGAGGAGTGCCGGGAAATTGCCGCGCTGTATCCTAAGGAAGAATTCTTCCGCAGTCACATCCACATGGCTCGGCACGGATTCGGCAAGGGCGAGTACCGCTACTTCAAGTATCCGTTGCCCGACCTGCTCGGAGGCCTGCGAACGCCACTCTATCCGCATCTGGCGGTAGTGGCCAATTCTTGGAACGAGCATATGAACGTCGAGCGTCGTTACCCGGAACGACACGCGGAGTTCTTAAGGCAGTGTCACGCGGCGGGTCAGACCCGACCAACCCCTCTTCTCCTCCAGTATGTTCCGGGCGACTTCAACTGTCTGCATCAGGATCTCTACGGCGACCTCGCTTTTCCTCTGCAGGTCGCGATTCTTCTTTCGGAACCGGATCGGGACTTTACGGGCGGGGAGTTCGTCATCACCGAACAGCGGCCGCGGATGCAGAGCCGCGCCGAAATCGTTCCGCTTCGGCAGGGCGACGCCGTTGCATTTGCCGTGCATAATCGTCCGGTAAAAGGCACCAAGGGCAACTACCGGGTCAACCTTCGTCACGGCGTCAGCCGAGTGCGTTCCGGCCAACGGCATACCGTGGGTATTATTTTCCACGATGCCAAATAGCAAAGCCCCAGAACCGAAGATTTGCGGAACTGCCAATCTTCCG
>JAUTWY010000252.1 GCA_030838305.1 Acidobacteriaceae bacterium | reverse complement strand
AGACCTCCTCTGTTGTCCCCAGCCCCGACCGACAAAAGCAAGAATTGCGCATGGGGGCCTCATGCCTCATGCTTCCGAGCCTGTACCATCGAGGTTATGGCCCGGTGGCCAAATTATGCCCCCCGGTAGACGTGCGTGCAATCGCAAATTGGAGCAACGAACAGCGTCATTCGAGGATGTGCGCTCCTGATGGCTTTCACCGCCTGGACCGAGCCTGCATTGGCTCGCAGCTACCTAAACTGCCTAGCTTACAGTCCATCGGTTTGATGATCACTGGATTAGCGCCGCTCACGGCGGATACGTCCTACCAGGCGCGGTGCGAAATTGCAGCAGGTCTGACGACGTAAGCAGACTGCGCATAACGCTTCAATCTTTATTGTATTGAGAAGCAAAAGCCCCGCTCGATTGTCGGGGCTGAAGTTTAGAAAGCGAGGTAGTTCGGCACCGCTTCCTGATAGTGAGTGCATCATCGAATGTCTGCACCCAATCCGGCCAGATAGCGAATCAGCTGCTCTGGTTGAATGTCTTGCCAACTGTCTGGAGTGGTTGAGCCGCCTGAGTGGCAAGTTGCGTGAGATCCTGTGTTTGTTTGGTCAATGTTTCGACCTGCTTACGTACGTGCGCGGTCGACAACTCGAAAAACTCTGGAAGCGATTTGACATGAGTCAGCTCACGGGCAAAGTCAAAGGCTGCGTTCATGTTCGCCTGAGTGATGTCAAGGAGATGGAGATTAAAATCTGCCGCACCCTTTGATGCGGCGGAGTAGGTCTGCTCCATGACCTTCGTGGTTTCCCCAGCGGCTTCTTGGGTCCTCCGGTAGGCATCCTTGGCGTGCGCGGCGCCCCTTTCGGCAGTATGACGTACTACGTTTTCTGTCATGGCCTTTATTCTCCTGAAAGCGGAACCTGACGTTCCGCGAGGCTGTGGGGAACTTGCATCTGGTGTGTCCGACGTCGCAATGCAATGGCGGGCGCCAGGCGAGCGTAAGGAATTTTAAAAGTTGGCGGTCACTGGTATTGGAGGGGATGTTGCGAGTTCCGAACGACGGATTTGCAAATGGTGACGAGTGGAACCGTCGGGTTGAGTTCCCAATTTTTGGTTGTGGGCTGGTGAGGGTGCGGATGCCGCAGTGGCCATCTCCATCTTGCAGGCGATGGCGGTCGATGTAGTGATCACTGATCTACGCATGAGCGCCATCGCAGACGGAATGGAGCTGGCCAGATACGTTCGCGCCCACTGCGCTGGCGTATCCTTGGTACTCGCCTCCGCGCAGGCTCGGCCGATCACCGAAGACCTCACCTTTGATGCCTTCTTCATCAAGCCGTACCCACCCGATGACATCGCGAACTGGATTAGGCGTCGGCATACCAGCACACGCGACCACGCGGAGAGCGGCTTGGGATGAACTCGCCTCTAGACACGAGTAAGCCTGCGCGGGTTGAGACCGTCCTAGTCCTCGACGATGCAAAGGGCACGACAGTCTTATGCCAGCTCGGGCTACCCCGGACCTTGCCGTCCTCCCGGGCGACAAAGTTCAAAGTCGCACCGTCCGCCATCAAAAACGGGGCGATTTGGGCGGCGGCGGGCGCAGATGATTTTTTCGTAGGCGAATTTTGGTCGTTCTGTTGTCGCATAATTCGACATGCTTGCTCTTGATCCTTCCCATTTTCAATCAAGGGAAGCTCACTAAACGCGGCGGGCGATAGTGGGCTACTTGTGATTGTGGCGAAGCCTGGTGAGCAATTTTATACAGACGCCGTCGGTCAACGAGCGCATCCTTCCCGAATCAAGCCACCAGTGACACCACGCCGAAACACGTCGGGGGCGAATGGAGGGTGCCATGCACGATTCACAACGTTACCGCGATCGCGCGGCAGAGTGTCTGTTGGCGTCTCAAGAAGCATGCCAACCTTATTACCGCAAACTTCATCTCTCTATGGCCGCCTCATGGCTCTCGCTCGCCCGGCAGGGTGAGGCAATAGACAATCTGCTCGCGACGAGCTGGAACTTAGTTCCCGATCCACAAACCTTCGTTTCAGGGAACCGGCTATAAGCAGGCACTGAGACGAAATGGCCGTTCGGCGTAGATCATCATTTTGCGCAGTGGAATTGCTATAATCCTTCTGCCTCGCCCTGCCTTCGTCTGGGGAAAGGGCAGCCCTGCGAGAAAAAGGGGACGCCTTTGTGAGGAAGAGAGTTAAAGCCTCGTTTGATCCTAAAATGTTTCTCGCCAGCGTGGGTGAGGGTAAAACGATATCAAAATATCGGAAGGATCAAATCGTATTTTCGCAAGGACAGGTCGCGGACGCGGTTTTTTACATACAGCAAGGCAAGATCAAGCTCGCTGTCATTTCTGAGCAAGGCAAAGAAGCGGTAATCGCAACCAGGGCCTTGTCCAGCGCTGACGTGAACAGCCGCCGAGCTGACGCGCATCACAACCCTTGATTATGAAGCTGGCGCGCGCAACCGCTGATGAGCAAAAGCGCGCCTCAAGCAGGTCAGTCAAAATCGAACGCCGATCCGCGTTTGATTTTGATGCGGCTACACGCCCGCCTTCATCAAGCGAAAGCGGCTGCTATCGCCAGCGCAGTACGAGATTACCGAGGTGCGCACGTCTCGTGGGGCAAATCAGGTCGCCGCTCGTGCAATTAAGCGGCATTCCGTTTCGGGTAATCGCCTCCAAGGCCGGACATCCATTTGCTCATGTTGCCGTGCGCGCAATCGCGTGCACTCAACCCGCAGCATGTGTAGCTTGCCAGCGATGTGGCCGCTATGGCTTGCGCTGTACAAAGATACCATTGATCATTGGGTCGTGTTGACGACTCAACGAGATCGACAGCGAGGGGCGAGCGAGAAATCTCTGGACTCCGTGTCGGCGAAAGGTGCAAACTGGGTCGGTCGAAATGCCATCGCAAGGCGTTCGGCACTCATTGAAATCTCCGTTGATGGGACCCTTTTGAGAGTCCCATTCTTCGCTCCGACTCAGGTCGGACGAACGAATGCGTGAGAGTATACCATGATCAATGCGGCTAACGTGATCGGCCTTAATCCAAAGGACTGGCAAAACAGCGCCGAAGAGACGCGTGTGGTTGCCGAATCAATGCAAGACGAACAATCGAAGCAACTCATGCTGTGCATCGCGAAGGAGTATGAACGCGCGGCTGAACTGACGCAGAACGATCGAAGAGGTGGCGAGGGAAATCGTATGGAATCTACGCGGCTTTCTGCACCGTACTTGCAGCCGGCACAGTCCACTGTGGTGTGGGTACATCAATTGATATGCCCCTCTTATCCGCTTGAAAAGCTCTCGACGTAGCGATCTGACATTGTTGGAGGGGATCGATGCGCTTTCTGCTTTGCTTAGCGCTCGCGGCGTGCTCTAGTCCGTTGAAGGCGCAAGTCGCCTTGAATTCTTACACCGGCCGATACGAGATCGCTCCTCATAACGCTGTTCCACAACTAAATCCGTTTACGGGCAATTTTGAACTGGCAAGTCCAGGCTCTGTCCCAAAATTCAACTCATTCCAAGGAAAATGGCAGATGGCGCCTAGGAATTCAGTTCCCCGATTCAACCAATATAGTGAAAAATGGGAAATGGCGCCTCCTGATGCGCGGCTCCAGATTAATCCCTATACGGGTGAGTGGCATTATCCACGGTGATGCGGAAATTACCGCGCGGAGAGGGGGACTTGTGCGGGATGCCTCAGTAGGTGATCAGGTCGCTCGTCATTCAACCGCCAGAGGAACGGCGGCGGCGCCAAGCCAGCAGACTAATGCCAGCAAAGAACAGTCCGGGGAATCCGGCACCCGCTACAGGACCGGGAACGCTAACCGATCCGACGAGAGTGCCCACAACGCTGAAATTGCTGAAGGACAGGTCACCAGTCAAAAGCGATCACCCGCGATAACAGATTGCAAACTCAAGAGGTTACGGGGGTTAATCGTCGGTGTCGCCCCAGCTCAGGCGGCGCTGCCGCAGTGATCGCAATAAATCCTACCGAGCCCCTAGAAGCGTATGTAATCAGGGAGCGTATCATGACCATCACCAAATTCTTGGACGGCTCCAAATTTGATCCCGAGGCTAGGCGAGTCATGAGTGTCGCATTCGAGATGACATGCGCGGCCCTCAGATATACCAAGCGACCTAATATTGCTCACGAAGCGATCGCCAACAGAATCATCGAACTGGCAAAGAATGGGGTGCGCAACCCGGATAGGCTCTGCGAGCGGGTGCTGGACGATCTACGCAACCTGCCGCCGCATTTATAAGAGCCGCCTCAGTTGGCGGCCCCTATCCGTTGGTTCCATTTCCCCGAGCACCGCATCAATTGATGCTTGACCAAGTTCGGCGGCTACTTGGGCAACACGAGTGCAGCCAAACGGCGGGGAATGGTATTCCGCTAAGGGGAGCATCGGAATTTTCAGGTGTCAGACAAATAGTTCCATGCGTCACCGCCCAACTAGCCATGCAAGGACTGGGAAGCCATACGCGCACCCGGGTCACCAAAACGTCGCACATCGCTGTTTAGAATTGCA
>JAUTWY010000221.1 GCA_030838305.1 Acidobacteriaceae bacterium | reverse complement strand
GCCATCTTGGGAAGCGGAAACGTTGGAGCACAGACATTGTAAGCTGCCAGCCCCCAACGCACCTTTAAATCATGGTTGGCCGCTCGCCCCTGCGACCCCGAGTCCGAACCGGCTGCGCAAGACTAATCGCAAGACTAATTAAAGACTCGCGTTCTAATTTGGAACCAATAATTGGTCTGTTGACAGGAACTGGCAGTCTATCAGGGCACTTTGTGGCGATGTGTATTCTGTCCGTATGGCATAGAAGAAAACTGAAGTTTGTCATGGTTATGAAAACAAAGCTTTTGCTCAAACATCACGCGAATCCGGTTCATTACCGGGGTTGGCCACGCAAGTGCATTCATCAAGTCCGACTGCGTCAGCACGATGACCAGCATGAGTTAAAATAGGGTTTAAAGGCGAGGGAAAATAGAGATGCGTAAACAACAGAAGGGTTTCTCACTAATTGAGCTGCTGATCGTGGTGGCTATCATCCTGATCATCGCAGCGATTGCAATTCCTAACTTGATGCGCGCCCGTATGGCAGCCAACGATTCATCGGCGGCCGCCTCCGAGCGTACCATCGTCACTGGTGAAGTCGGCTACTACGCTTCGTATCCTACACTTGGCTACGCACTTCTGCCAGCGTTGGGTGGTGCGGTGCCTTGCACGCCGCTTCCAGCGAGTGGATGTCTGATCGATAACAACCTGGCCACCAACGGTGCCGCCCTCGGCAAGAGCGGTTACAACTTTACCGTTAACCTTGTCGGAGTCCCTCCGATCCAGTTCGACACCGAAGCCACGCCCATCAGCGCTCAGACCGGTACCAAGGCGTTCTGCGCGATGGAAGATGGTGTGGTCCGCACCAACACGCCGGGTGTCATAGCCGCGGCTGGTGGTTACGCTGGCTGCCAGAAGTTCTTGCCGATGGCCAACTAGCAGCCAGTTTGGCGAAGTATCAGCAAGTTCAAGTCGAGGGCAGCGAACAAAAGTTCGCTGCCCTTTCTTTTTGTTTGTTTGCTGCGTTCCTTTTCGGTCCGTTGGCTCTCCTTTGGGGTTCCCTGACCTTGGGTTATCGGAGATCTGCAATCTATACAGATCCACCCGACATCGACGAGCAAACATCGGCGCCGAGTCCCTCATCCAAACGGGAGGTAATGATCCGTCGCAGATTGACGCAAATTGTCACGCTACGTGACGCATTTTGGCACAGTTAAGGCGCAAGGGGTGAGGGCGCAAGTGTTCAGAGTTTCGCTGGACATTGAAAGATAAAGGGATTGTTAGAAGGCTCGCAGAACCAAAGTAACTGGCAGATTTGGCCCGGTAAATGCAAAATCAGTTCTGGCCGGCGTTTAGAACCGATTCAGCAGTTGCTCTTAAACCAAGAGTCCAAAAACGAGGGAAAATAAAGAGATGCGTAGACAACAAAAGGGTTTTTCACTAATTGAGCTGCTGATCGTGGTGGCTATCATCCTGATCATCGCAGCGATTGCAATTCCTAACTTGATGCGCGCCCGTATGGCTGCCAACGATTCATCGGCGGCCGCCTCCGAGCGTACCATCGTCACCGGTGAAGTCGGCTACTACGCCGCTTATCCCACACTTGGCTATGCACTTCTGCCCGCGTTGGGCGGCGCGGTACCTTGCACGCCGCTTCCAGGAACTGGATGTCTTATCGACGACAACCTGGCCACCAACGGTGCCGCTCTTGGAAAGAGCGGTTACAACTTTGTCGTTAACCTTGTCGGAGTCCCTCCGATCCAGTTCGACACCGAAGCCACGCCCATCAGCGCTCAGACCGGTACCAAGGCGTTCTGCGCGATGGAAGATGGTGTGGTCCGTACCAACACCCCGGGCGTCATAGCCGCGGCTGGTGGTTACGCTGGCTGCCAGAAGTTCTTGCCGATGGCCAACTAACAGCTGGTTTGGTGCACTATCAGCAGGTTCAAACCGAGGGCAGCGAACGCAAGTTCGCTGCCCTTTCTTTCTCAGCCCGTTGGCTACCTCAGTTCTCGAACCCGATTACTGGAGTCACCGGCGTCCATGGTTGCATCTGAATCTGCCTGTGATAGTGGCCTTCAGCGTGCCGCAGTATTATTGATCTTACGCTCCAGAAGTGTGGACAGAGGCTTCCAGGAATACAAAATGATCTGTATGCGCAAATATCGAGGCTTCTCACTAATTGAGCTTCTCATCGTGGTCGCAATCATTCTGATCATCGCTGCGATTGCCATTCCCAACCTGATGCGCGCCCGCATGGCGGCAAATGACTCATCTGCGGCGGCATCGATCCACACCATCGATGTGGCTGAAATCTCGTATTTCGCCACGTTTGCCACCGTGGGATTTCCCGCCACCCTGGTGCCACTCGGCGGCGCAATGCCATGCACGGTCAGCCTTGCCACGGCTTGTCTGATCGATGACAACCTGGCGCAAAATGGCGGAGGTAATGGCAAGAGCGGCTACAGCTTTGCCGCCACCGGATCTGCCAGCCCAGGAAGTCTCGCCAATGATCAGTTCTATGTGACCGGTACACCTCTGGCTAGCACGACGGGCACCCGCGCCTATTGCTCGGTTCAGGACTCAGTGATCCGCCTTCAGCCTCCCGGCACCATCACCCTCGTTGGTGGCTATGCCGCCTGCGGCGCCCTGGGACCCATGAACAACTAGAAATGAACAACTAGAACCGATCCCCGCCGCGGCTGCGTCGTTGGACGGACTCTCTGGATACCGCTACCGGCTAAACACCGTAACGAACGTAACTCCGCACTAGTACAAAAATCGTGACACATTGCTTATAATTTTTTTGGGAAGTGAATTTCTGCCCATGTGGGAACATCATGCCTGCGATTGAAATTCTTGGCTTGGAAAAAACTTATAGCGTCGGTTTCTGGCGCAAGCGCCCAAAGCGCGCGCTGCACCCTTTACAACTGACAGTGGAAGACGGGGAAATTTTCGGCTTCCTCGGCCCTAACGGCGCGGGCAAAACCACCACTCTAAAACTGCTGATGGGATTAGTATTCCCGACCGCCGGATCGGCGCGTATCCTCGGCCGCGAATGGACTGATCCGTCGGTGAAGGCGCAGATCGGCTTCCTTCCCGAGCAGCCATATTTTTATGACCATCTGACAGCGCACGAACTGCTGGAATACTATGGACAGCTATCCGGCGTTCCCGCCAAACAACGCAAGCAGCGAGTCGACCAGGTTCTCCATCAGGTAGGATTGCGCGATGTTCAGGGCTTGCAGTTGCGCAAGTTCTCCAAGGGCATGCTGCAGCGGGTGGGAATTGGACAAGCCATCCTGCACGATCCCAAACTCGTATTCTTCGACGAGCCCATGTCCGGGCTCGACCCCATGGGCCGCCGCGAAGTGCGCGATCTTATGGAGGAGTTGAAGCACGAAGGCAAAACCGTATTCTTCTCGACGCACATTCTATCTGACGCCGAAGCCCTCTGCGACCGCGTCGCCATCATTCACCAGGGGGAACTGCGCGGCGTGGGAGCAGTCGAAGATTTGACCTCCAGCGTTCAAGGCAAGGTCGAGATCATCTGGCAAGGCACTCAGGTTCCCGCCTCGATCAAGGCGCTGGGCGCGGAATGCCATGTCACTGGAGATCGGGTTCGCGCCATCGTCTCCGAAACTCAGCAGGATGCGATGATTGACACGCTACGCCGCGAGCGGCAGCGCTTGATTGCCGTCATTCCGGTTCGCACTTCGCTCGAAGCCTATTTTGTGGAGAAGCTGCGGCGCGCCGAAACCACTGCCGGGAGGACCGCATGAACTCGCGCATTGCTCATATTGCTTCCAACACTTTTCGCGAAGCGGTCCGGGACCGCGTGCTCTACAACCTCATCGCGTTCGCGCTGCTGCTCTCGGGAGCCGCAATTCTCGTAGGCCAGATTTCCATCGAGATTGAAAAGCTGGTCGTGATCAATCTCGGACTCACCGCCGTTTCTCTGTTCGGAGTCGTGATTGCGATCTTTATCGGCATTGGACTGGTCTCCAAAGAGATCGAGAAACGAACGCTCTATACGGTGCTCTCCCGCCCAGTTCGGCGATGGGAATTCATTATCGGCAAGTTCTTCGGACTGGCGGGCACGCTAGTGGTCAACACGTTTTTGATGGCAGTCGGCGTGTTCGCTGCGTTGTTCTATGTGTCGCACAAATTCGTGCGCGCGGACGCGTTGATTCTGGTCGCGTTGTATTTCATTATTCTGGAGTTCGTGATCATCTGCTCGCTGGCTTTGCTGTTTTCATCGTTTTCGTCGCCGCTGCTTTCTGCCGTCTTCGCATTCTCGCTGTTCGTGATTGGAAGCTTTGCCGAAGATCTGCGCAACTTTGCCGCAATGGCTCACGGCATCACCCGCACGCTGGCAACCGGAGCGGCTTACCTGATACCGAATTTTTCGGCTTTCAACGTCATCAGTTCGATTGCGCATGAGCAGCCGGTGGCTGGACAACTTGTCCTGCAGAACACTCTCTATGCCTTCTTCTATGCCGCGATGGCTCTGAGCGGAGCGGTGCTCATCTTCGAGCGCCGTGACTTGAAATGAGAGAGCGCAGGAAAATCACCATCGTTGCCGCCACGTGCCTAGTCGTGTCGCTCGCAGCCGGTTCCATCGTGCTTCGCCGCGCCGACAAAATGCGGCCGCAAGCCACGCTCGACGAAGTTCTCTTCCTCAATTCGCCGAAAGTGATCAAGCGCGCAAGTCTCGGCTACGACGGTTTGATGGCCTGCATTTATTGGACGCGCGCCGTGCAATACTTCGGCGACCGGCATCGCACCTACGCCTCCAGCTACAACCTGCTGGCGCCGCTCCTCGAAATTACCACTCATTTGGATCCTCATCTCGTAGTCGCTTACGAGTTCGGCAGCACTTTTCTTGCTAGCAAACCGCCGCACGGGGCGGGACAGCCCGACCGCGCGATCGAGTTGATGGAATACGGCATTCAAAATAATCCCAACACCTGGCGGCTCTACTACGACCTGGGCTTCGTTTATTACATGGAGCTGAAGGACTACAAAAAGGCTTCCGAGGCTTTCGACCGTGGATCGCGCGTTCCAAACTCCCATCCTTTCCTGAAAGTTCTGGCCGCGCAAATGGCGCAACATGCGGGCGAATACCAGACCGCGCGAATGCTGTGGTCGGCAACCTACCAGACCACCCAGGACCAGCAGATTCGCGATAACGCGTTGGAACATCTTCGCGCTCTGAAGGTCGAGGAAGACGTTGACCATCTGCAACAAGGCGTAACTCGTTTCGGAGAGCGCACCGGCCGCCTGCCCACGAGCATGGCGGAACTCCTGGCCGCCGAGAAATTGCCCGGAGTCCCCGTCGATCCCGACGGACATCCCTACAAAATGACGCCTGAAGGCCGCATCGAAGTTCGCGTGCCCGATGACTTCCCTTTCGCCACCAAAGGCCTTCCCCCGGGATACAAGCCGCAGCCGAAGTTTCATACCCATCAGTAATTCAGAATCCTGCCTCGAATCTCACAAACTCTATCGCGCGTCATCGCTAATGAAGGCGCGGAATGCACCAACACGACTCCCGCGATTCCTCCCCAATCAGCCTGCTGAGCTCTGCGTGGCACTGGTGGCGTGACACCGCCATGCGCGAGGGGCACTTTGCAGCAACTCGTAAACTGCTAATCGCGCTGTGGGAGTTCGTCCGCGACTCCACTCCACAGCGCCGCCGCCAACGCTACGGTGATGCCGACTACGATTGGGATCACCGCGTCAATACGACCAGCGCTGCCCTCAATTGGCGTGACCGGCTTCTCGGAATCTTCTACTCGCCGTATCAACCCACGGAAGCTGTCTTGTTTCGCGAGATGCTCGAAGCTCTGCGTGACCACACTCATGCCGACTTTCGCGACTTCGTATTCATCGATCTCGGCTCCGGCAAAGGACGCACGCTGCTGATGGCGTCGGACTATCCCTTTCGTCGCATCGTAGGCGTGGAGCTTTTGCCGGCATTGCATCAGGCTGCTCAAGATAACCTCAGCAAGTACCGAAGCGCATCGCAGAAGTGTTTCACGCTCGAAGCGATTTGCGGCGATGCAACTGAGTTCTCCTTCCCTGCCCAGCCGATCGTGCTCTATCTCTTCAATCCATTTCCCGAGTCTGGACTGAGACGCGCGATTGCGAATCTGGAGCAGAGTCTGCGTGATCATCCGCGCGCAGCGTACGTCCTCTACCACAATCCTCTGCTCGAGCCTGTGTTAAGCGAGAGCGCTGCGTTCAGCAAGATCGGTGGAACACATCAGTACGCGGTTTATGCCTCGCGATAGCATCTCGCTTCACTCCTCCAAATCGTGCGTCGCTCAGCTCGTGTGGAACGGACACTCCTGCCCGTTTGCCTTTGACCTTGAGGTTGCTCTTGCTTCAGCGCTTTGCCCACCCGTTCGCAAAAAACGCGAAACAGTGGCGCCCCGGGGTTACTAAAGTCCAATCAGCCCCTTGCTTTTCTGTTACTTGCCCGTTTTCCCTAGATAGTCGACCATCTATATCGGCACCTGGCACGATCCGGGCCTTCGGGATTCATTCAGGACTTTACGCTGAGTGGACCTGGCAGCACGACACTCTCCTACAGGACGGAATTGGTGCGATTCCACACAAAATGGGGGAAAATGATGCGACATCTTATTGGCGTTGCGGTCTTGGTTTGCATGATTTCGAGTTTGGGAATGGCTCAGGAACCACCTAAGCCAGAAGTTTACGGAGGCTTTCAGTTCACCTCCACCGACGGCGGATGGCATGCCAGCGGCTGGAACACGGCCGCCAACATGTACATCACGCGTTGGCTCGGCGCAACTGCGGATTTCAGCGGCGTATATCATTCTGGCGGAAACCTCTACACTTACACGGTTGGGCCGGTGATCTCGACCCATGAGAAGAGCTTCTCGCCCTATGCACACGCCTTGTTTGGCGGCGCTCGTGCTGGGTCCGGTGGCATCAGCGACAGCGGCATGGCGATGATGTTCGGCGGCGGCGTGGACTTTGGGAAACACAAGCTGGTTTTCCGCGCCGTCCAGTTCGACTGGATGGTGCTGCGCTTTTCGGGCTTCACCGACAAGAACAACATGCGCGTGAATACTGGATTCCTCTATCGGTTCTAGTTTGCCGGTATCGGATTTTTCCAGAAAGCGTAAAAAGGCGGCCGGACAAGGCCGCCTTTTTATTTGGAGCTCGCGCGATTGGGATGTAAGGAACGTCCCGCTGCTCATGACACTCGGACCATCCCTCACCCTGCTTGGGCTGCTTGACAAGGCCAAAGCAGAGCGCGGGCTGAGTCGTATCCTTATGGTTTTTGGCCGCGTGCCGCTGTTTTACTATGTCCTCCATCTGTATCTCATTCACATCCTCGCCATCCTGGTCGCGTTGGCCTTTCACCAGCCTGTCTTGCACGGCTCCGTGATCGCGGACTTTGCCACAAAGCCTGCCGGGTATGGCCACGGTCTCCCTTTATCTACTCAATGTGGATTCTGGCGGTGGCCATTCTCTACTTGCCTTGTCTCTGGTTTATGAAATTTCGCAGCCGGCATCGGGATTGG
>JAUTWY010000197.1 GCA_030838305.1 Acidobacteriaceae bacterium | reverse complement strand
GTTCGTCAAATTTGGATTGTTCCCAGGTGCGCGTGCCCTCAGCGAATGTGTTGGGAACGAGGCCGCAGAAACATACGAGAAGAAGAGCGCTAAGAAGGAACAAGAAGAAAACCCGTTGCGGATTCAGCAAGATTAAACCTCGGAAGATTCGTCGTGGGGAATACGTTCAGGTTACCACGGCTGACTGCCGAGAAGCGCCTGTCCCACGCGGGCAAGAGTCAGATTCTCCGTGTTATCGTAAGATTTCATGGATTCGCCGCGCCAGGATTTGTTGCGCTTGCTTGCTTGCAAGTCTTTCCGATTAGGAGAGTTCAAGCTCTCCTCCGGCGGGACCAGCGACTACTACATCGACTGCCGCACCACTACGCTTGACGCCAAGGGTTCGCGGCTGACGGGCGAGGTATTTTCTGACGAAATCCGGCAGCGAGGATGGAAGCCGCAAGCCATCGGTGGGCTTACCCTGGGAGCCGATCCCATTGTGGTGGCGGTCTCCGTGGTGAGCGGAGAATTGCACGGCTTTCTGGTGCGAAAGGCGGAAAAGCAGCACGGGACGGGGCAGCGCATCGAAGGATTTCGCGAGAAAGGCGCGCGCGTGGTGATCGTGGACGACGTTTGCACTACCGGCGCGTCTACTGTGCAGGCGATCGAAGCGGCACGGGAATTCGGATTCGAGATTGCGGGCGTGATGTGCCTGGTGGAACGCGAGGAAGCTAAGGGAAGACCGAGCGTGGAGAAAGCCGCGGCAGAAGCACCGTTCATTTCGGTCTTTACGGCTAGCGAGGTACGGGCCCAACATATTTCGCAGATGGATGATACGCAGCCGGTGATTCTTGCGGTGGCGACCAAGTGTGAAGTATGCGGTCGGCCGGCGGTGACGAATGTTCCAGGGAATCGGTGTGCGGCGCATCGAGCGTAGCCGCGCCTAAAGGCGCGAGGGATCAGACGCGATTGCGGTATGCCTGAAGGCATACTCTGATACGAATCTATGATTCAAACTCTCGAATGGACGGAACAGGGGGTGCGCTTCATCGACCAGACGAAGCTGCCCACGGAAGAAACCTACGTTGTCTGCAAAACGGACGAGCAGGTGGCCGAAGTGATCCGGACGATGGTGGTGCGCGGGGCGCCTGCCATTGGGGTGGCGGCGGCGATGGGGATTGCGTTAGGAATGAAAAACTCCCATGCGCAACGCGTCGGGGAGCTCAAGCAGGAGCTTGACCTGATCTGCGACAACATGGGCAAGACCCGGCCTACGGCGGTGAATTTGTTCTGGGCGATCCGGCGGATGCAGGAAAAGTTCGAGCGACTACGGGTTCGTCCCGTGGCGCAGATCAAGCAGGAATTGATCGAAGAAGCCAAGCGTATGCACGCGGAAGATATTGCCGCGAACCAGGCTATGGGTCGCCACGGCGCGACGCTGATGCCAAGTGAAGGTGGAGTGCTGACGCACTGCAACGCGGGCGCGCTTGCCACCGCTGGTTACGGAACGGCGCTGGGGGTAATCCGCGCGGCGGTGGAAGCGGGCAAAAAGATTCACGTCTACGCGGACGAGACTAGGCCGTTTCTGCAGGGGTCACGGTTGACGGCCTGGGAGTTGATGAAGGATGGCATCCCGACCACCGTCATTTCCGACAACATGGCGGGCGCCATCATGAAGCAGGGCAAGATTGGAGCGATTGTGGTCGGCGCGGATCGCATCGCGGCCAACGGAGATGTGGCCAATAAGATTGGAACTTATACGGTCGCGGTACTGGCCAAAGAGAACGGCATTCCTTTTTATGTGGCGGCGCCGATTTCGACGGTTGATCTGGCTTGTCCCGACGGAAGCAAAATTCCTATCGAGCAGCGCAACGCCAGGGAAGTCAGTCATATCGCGGGGAAGCAAATGGTTCCCGACGGTGTATCGATTGAGAATCCGGCTTTCGACGTAACTCCAGCGAAATATGTGACTGCCATTATCACCGAGCGCGGGATCGCCCGTGCCCCTTTTGAAGAGTCCCTGAGCAAACTAGCGGGCACAGAGTCTAAGGTCCAAGTCTAGAGATTGCGGTCCTGCCTCGATTTGCGGGGAAATCTCCTTTCTACAATTGTGCATCAAATTTGTGACGCGGGTCACGGAGTTTGGGACGAGCCTGGGGCAGTTCTTATCTGCACATTCCCAGAGCGGGACGAGAATTTGCCAATATGGTTCGAGTGGGCCATATAGACGGGAAGTTCTAATGTGAGAAGATCACCTGTTCTACTGTTTTCACCCGTCTTGCCCTAAGGCTGGGGCAGGATGGACCCAAGCGGAGGCGGAGTGCATCTAAGGGAACAGGTGGCGGAAGAACAACAACCGCTGCTTCGGGTTGAAGGATTGAAGAAGGTTTTCCGGTCCGGCGAATCGGACCTGGTGCTCTTTGAGAATTTATCGTTTGAGGTGAAGCGAGGCGAGATGCTCGCAATTGTGGGTGAGTCAGGCGCGGGGAAGAGTACCTTGTTGCACATCCTCAGCGCTCTTGATCACGCTTCCGCGGGTGACGTATACTGCGCGCAATTGAAGCTGAATTCGTTATCGGCGGATGACGCAGCGAAGTTTCGCAATCAGGATGCGGGCTTTGTCTGGCAGTTTCACTATCTGCTGCCGGAATTCACGGCAGCGGAGAATGTGGCCATGCCGCTGCTGCAACGCGGTCAGACTTGGGCAGAGGTAGCACCCGAAGCTTCACGCTGGTTACGCGAGGTCGGATTAGAGCAACGCGGGCATCACCGCTCGGGAGAGCTTTCAGGCGGGGAGCAACAACGGGTGGCTCTGGCCCGGGCGCTCATTACCGGTCCAAAATTGTTGCTGGCGGATGAGCCTACCGGGGATCTTGACGGACAGACGGCGGAAGCGGTCTTCGCATTGATTGCGCGATTACATCGCGAGCACCAACTCACCTCTCTGATCGCCACTCACAACCTGTCATTCGCACGACGCTGCCACCGGGTCCTGCGGCTGGAGCGTGGACGCGTGGAAGAGATCAGGCCGGAGTCGTTGCCCGTGTAGAGCCCGTTGCGTTAAAAGATTGGTAAGACGATGTATAAGGAATTGGGAGATCGCGACTAAGGAGGGAAGTGCAACAGGTTCCTTCGGTAACACCACTAAGACGTTTTAGCGCTTGCATGGGAACTCGTTCCATATAATGAGTTGAGGACCGGACCAGATGCAGGCAAGGAACATTAACGGGCAAGGATTTCGATAGGGCCGGGCAAGGCTAGCGCCTTTTCGGCCGGAAGCATCAGGGGGAAGGGCATTATGTTTGAACGATACACGGAGAAAGCCAGGCGCGTAATTTTCTTTGCGCGCTATGAAGCAAGCCAGTTCGGGTCTCCTTACATAGAGACCGAGCACCTGCTGCTGGGGCTCCTGCGCGAAGACAAGGCCCTGACCAATCGATTTCTGCGCTCGCATGCCTCGGTTGAGTCCATCCGCAAGCAGATTGAAGGTCACACCACGATCCGGGAGAAGGTTTCGACCTCCGTGGATCTTCCACTAAGCAATGAGTGCAAACGCGTGCTGGCCTATGCCGCGGAAGAGGCGGAACGGCTGTCGCACCGGCACATTGGGACTGAACACTTGCTGCTCGGATTGCTGCGGGAAGAGAAATGTTTTGCGGCGGAGATTCTGCACGAGCGCGGCTTGCGGCTTTCGACCATTCGGGAAGAGTTGGCACGGACCACGCAGGAAAAAGCCCAGCCTCAGCGCCAGCGTGAGTCTTCGCTGCTGAGCGAGTTTTCGCGTGATCTTACCCAGGCGGCCATGGACAGCCAGCTTGATCCGCTGGTGGGTCGCGACAGCGAACTGGAGCGCGTAGTACAGATCCTTTGCCGGCGCACCAAGAATAATCCGGTGCTGATCGGCGAGCCCGGTGTGGGCAAGACGGCCATCGTGGAAGGCCTGGCGCAGCGCATTGCCGACGGCGAGGTTCCTTCGTTTCTGGCCGACAAGAGAATTCTGGCGCTCGATTTGTCTTTGATCGTTGCGGGTACGAAGTATCGTGGACAATTCGAAGAGCGACTGAAGACCATCATGAAAGAACTGATGGAGTCGCAGAATTCCATCATCTTCATCGATGAATTGCATACGCTGGTGGGCGCGGGATCAGCGGAAGGATCACTGGACGCCGCGAACATTCTAAAGCCTGCATTGTCGCGTGGAGAGATTCAGTGCATCGGCGCGACCACTCCGGGCGAGTACCGCAAGTCGATTGAGAAAGACCGGTCGCTCGAGCGGCGCTTCCAAGCGGTCAAAGTGCCCCCGCCAAACGAGGCCGATGCGATCAAGGTGCTGTTCGGAATTAAAGACCGCTACGAGAAATTCCATGCGGTCACTTATACCGACGACGCCATCAACTTCGCGGTATCGCATTCGAACCGTTACATTCCCGATCGGTTCCTGCCAGACAAGGCAATTGACTTGGTCGACGAAGCGGGCGCGCGCGTAAAACTGCGTCAGACTTCGCAGCCGGAAGAAATTTCAGAAGTGCAGAAGCGGATCAAGTTCATCGTACACCGCATGGAGAATGCCATCGCGAACCATGAGTTCGAGAAGGCGCGTTTCTACTCCGATGAGGAGCGCAAGGAGCGCGAGAATCTGCGCGCGCTGCGCGAGAAATATCATCTCGACGAGTCTTCGACCGGCGTCGTTGGCCGCGAAGACATCGAAGACGTGGTTTCGCGTTGGACGGGCGTTCCAATTACTTCGATTAAGGAAGAAGAGACGCAGAAGCTGCTGCGCATCGAGGAAGAACTGCACAAGCGGATCATCTCGCAGGACAAGTCGATCAGTGCGCTGGCCCGGGCAATCCGGCGTTCGCGGGCGGGATTGAAGAGTCCGAACCGGCCCATTGGCTCGTTCCTGTTCCTGGGACCGACTGGCGTTGGCAAAACAGAAGTTGCGCGCACCCTGGCCCAGTTTATGTTCGGAACCGAAAAGGCGTTGGTCCGGTTCGACATGTCGGAGTTCATGGAGAAACATTCGGTTTCGAAGCTGATTGGTTCGCCTCCGGGATACGTGGGCTACGAAGAGGGCGGGCAGCTTACCGAACGGGTGAAGCGGGCGCCATATTCGGTGGTGCTGCTGGATGAAATCGAAAAGGCGCATCCGGACGTGTTCAACATCCTGCTGCAGGTTTTTGAAGATGGCCAGTTGACCGATGGACTCGGCAACACGGTCGACTTCAAGAACACCATTATCATCATGACGTCGAACATTGGGGCGCGGCACCTGCAGAAGCGCGAGGGCTTTGGCTTCCAGTCGACTAAGGATGAGATGGTTTCGGGCAAAGTTGAGGAACTGGTGAAGGGCGAAGTGAAGCGCACTTTCAACCCTGAGTTCTTGAACCGGCTGGACGAGATCATTCTGTTCCTGGCGTTGAGCGAGGCGGACCTGATCCAGATTCTCGAGCTTATGGTTACGCAGCTCAATCAGAACCTGGCGCAGAAGGCGATCACGGTTTCGGTGGCGGATGAGGCCAAGAAGTGGATCCTCAACCAGACACTCACCGACCGCAACTACGGAGCACGGCCGTTACGCCGGGCGCTGCAGAAATATATTGAAGACCCGCTGTCGGAGGCGCTGATTCAGGGAACGATTACCACGCGGCCGGCGTTTATTGAAGTCTTCCTCGAAGATAACAAGCTGTTCTACCGTCCCGTGGACGCGGAGAAGAGTACCGAGGGCGTGTTGTTGTACGAGAACGGGTAGACCCCAGCTTTCAGTGCTTAGCTGTCAGCCGTCAGCGCAATGCTGGCGGCTTTTCTTTCTCGAATTTCAATGCCCCACTCACGCCACGATTCCTGGAGCGGCGTTTTGATCGGAGTAGCCGGAAGGCGCTCGATAAAATCAGCTCCCTTTCGCCAGGCATCGAGCGCATCATCAAAGTCGTGGCGTGCGCAGTCGAGCGCGATCTTAGTTCGAATCCCAAGCAGCGGAGGGATAGGCTTTTGTCGCAGCGAAACCAAGCACAAAAAACGGAGGCTTCTTTCGCAAGGAAGTCGCTTGAAGCCGGTGGAGACGACGGGGACAGCTCAAGGCACCTCTCCAAATGTGCAGCAGCGGCGGGAGCATCTTTGCTATCGTTCGCCGCGTGCGCGACTCTTGCCCT
>JAUTWY010000165.1 GCA_030838305.1 Acidobacteriaceae bacterium | reverse complement strand
ATTTGACTGTCCCAAGCTGTTGCGGAGCGCGCGCTGTTCGGCTTCGATCCACTCAGCCCGTAGAACAAGATGTACAAGTAGCAGATCACCGGCAGAACGAATGCGTGGTGAAGTCCAACGTGGTCCGCAATTGATCCCTGTATCACGGGCAGGATTGCGCCACCCACGATAGCCATATTCAGGACGCCTGATCCATTTCCCGTCAACGGACCAAGTTCTGCGACGCCCAGGCTGAAGATGGTAGGGAACATGATGGAGTTGAAGAGGCCGACGGCAAGAATGGTCCACATCGCCGTGTGTCCGCCCAGTAGCATGGATGCAGTCACCAGTGCCCCCGCAAAGATTGCACAGAGCGCCAGCAGAGACCCGGGATTGAACCGCCGCAGAAGTCCCGCTCCGAGAAACCGTCCGATCATTGCGCCGCCCCAGTAGAACGAAACGAAGCCCGCCGCGGCTTTGGCGGACAGCCCGGCAATTTCGGGCAGACCGAAATAGTTCACCAGGAAGCTTCCGATTGAAACCTCTGCGCCAACATACGCGAAAATGCCAATCGCGCCGAAGATGAGATTGGGATGCCTCCAGATCGAATCCTTAACTTTCTCTCCAGGACGATAGGCTGCGGTTTCGATTTTTGGCAGCCTGAAACTGCCGATTAACACGGCCAACAACACCAGGGCGACGCCGATCACGGTGTATGGCATCTTGACCGAGGCCGCTTGCTCTACGCGATACACATGCAGCGCTTGTGGCGCGAGTTGCTGTAACCGTTCGACTGCGAACGGTGCAGCGCTCAGGATCAGCAGTCCCCCGAGTTTCGGGGCGATCGTGGTGCCAAGCGAGTTGAAAGCCTGGGTTAGGTCCAGCCGACTGGATGCGGTTTCGGGGTTTCCTAGAACCACCACGTAAGGGTTGGCCGCCACCTGAAGACCAGTGATACCCGCGGCGAGAATGACGAGCGCGCTTAAAAAGAGCGGGTACGAAGCAGCAGAAGCTGCGGGTAGAAACAGAAACGCTCCAACAGCCATGGTTAGCAGGCCGACCACCATGCTCCTTTGATAACCGATCCTGTTCACGACCTTTGACCACGGTACTGAAAACAAAAAGTAAGCCGAAAAGAACGCAAACTGGATCAGCATGACGCGAGCGTAACTCAACTCAAAGATGGACTTCAGGTGGGGCACCAAAATGTCATTCAAGGAGGTCAGAAATCCCCACATGAAAAATAATGTGGTGACGATGATCAGGGGACGTGAGTAGTCTGGCGTTGCCGAAACAGCTGCAATGCTCTGCGCCGCTTCAGAAGCGTTCGTAATTTTCGGAGTTGCCATCTGTCCTGACCTCAAATCTTTTCCAGCGGTTCCACGATTCAGTTCGATTGGCTGTTCGTGGTCATAGTGCGGTCGCCGAGTTTCTCGTTTTCCTGAAACTGGCGGTTACCACCACGTTTCAGCCTGTACTCCGTACGTTAGGCCGCTCGTTCTGTTTAGATATGGCTCGCCGCCCACAAAACCGCGGAGTCCGTTCGACCAACTTGCATATGTCAGAAAGGCACGCAATACGGGGCGGCTGAAAAACTTCCTGCCGGCTCCGAGTTGCGGCGCGATTGTGAATTTGCGCAGCCAGCCGTCGTACTGACCCCGACTCTGCGTGTGGTCGAATCCTCCCTCGAATGCGAGGGAGAGATATTTGGTAAAGAAGACCTCCGGTCTCGCACCAAACGAGACCCACTGATTCCAGTCGTGTTGCGGATTACCGTCCTTGGTTCGCTGGTAGATGAAGATGGGCATGACCGCGAACCTGTCGTTGGGCTGAAAGACCACCTGTTCTGTGACCAGAAATCTTGCCGTGCTGTTGATAAACGCGGTGGGGTCGTCGATCGCCGTACTGAAGTTGCTGGCCGGCCCGGTTCCGTACTGGACGCCGAGCGCGTTGTACCCTCCGTGCCACTCGAGACGTTGATGGCGGAGTCCGAACGCGTATCCATTGGTCGTAGGAATTACGGTGTTCGTTGTTGTGGTGCCGCCTTTTGAGGTAGCAAAATCGAACCACCCTGCCCACAGACCGGCGGGACCCTTTAGGTCGTAGAAACGTAGATCGACGTTGCTCTTCGTGAGGTTGCCGTTTTGGGTGATAATGTCGGGCCGCGCGCCGGACAGATACGATAACGCCAGCTTGCCGATTCCAATGTTGAAATCTTCCACGCCCGCCCCGTAACCGCTCATGTCCAATGGATAGAAGTCATCGATGTCGATGTGCTGGCGACGGTAGAATCTCTCGCCTGCCCAGAACTTGGCGTCTGGCCGGCTCTCCAGGACGTTGCCGGCTTGAACAAAGGCTTCACGGAAGCGAAACTGATCGTTACCGGTGCCCCCGGCGAAATTGGCATAGTTGGCAGAGTTCGTGGTGTTGGCTTCAACCATCACCTCGGTCTTCATCCACGCCTTGTCGGAATTGTGTTCCGGGTTCAGCCAGTTGTTGACAAAGATCAATTCCGCGTAGG
>JAUTWY010000156.1 GCA_030838305.1 Acidobacteriaceae bacterium | reverse complement strand
ATCTGACTTACTGGTTTCGCTATCAGGATCGCGGAAAAGCCGTCGCTTTTTTTTACGCCGCGAATCCTCTTTCGTATGTGGTCGGCTCTCCGCTGGCGGGATTGTTGCTGGGGCTCTCCTGGCTCGGGATGCGAGGCTGGCGCTGGCTGTTCATCATCGAAGGAGTCCCGGCGGTGCTGTTGGGCATTATCACGCTCTGGTATTTGACGGATTGGCCGCGCCTGGCCAAATGGCTGCCCGACGACGAAAAATTGTGGATTACCACCGAGTTACAGTGCGAGAAAGAAGCCAAGAAGCAACGCCATTCCTACAGCGTGTGGCAGGCGCTACGGCATCGCGACGTGCTGCTTCTGACCGCGTGCTATTTCTGCGCCATGACCGGTAGCTACGGAATTGCTTTCTGGTTGCCTACGATTTTGAAACGTCTCTCGGGCAAGAGTGACTTGAAAGTGACGCTGCTGGCGGCCCTCCCCTACATTGCCGCATTTATCACCCAGCAGGTAAACGGCTGGCACTCTGACCACACGCGAGAGCGGCGCTGGCACGCGGCTGTGCCCGTTTTTTTGTGCGGCGTCGCGCTCGCGCTGGCCGTGCTTTACCGCGACAACCTGGTGGTCGCAATCGGACTGTTCGTGATCGCAGGCGGTTCGTTTTATGGCTTTCAGCCCGTGTTCTGGGCGGTGCCCACTCTGTTTCTGAGCGAATCGGCTGCGGCCGCCTCCATCGGTTTAATCAACGCGGTGGGCAATTTGGGCGGATTTGTCGGACCCATGGTGATGGGCTACCTCGCCCACCGCACGCATTCGTTTTCCGCCGGCCTGCTGTATCTGGTCGCGAGTTTGTTTGTGGCAGGGGGTCTGATGCTCGCGGTGGGAAGAAGGACACCCGCCGGGTAAGCCAACGCGGTTTGAAGCGAGTCAAGAAAAAAGGGAGAACTCTATGTTGCCATCCAAGTCATACGTATTCGCAGGAATATTTCTGAGTTGCATTCTGGCTCTGGGTGCGGAACATTCCGCTCCCCAGAACTTTAAGCTCTACGTCGGAAACAGCCGGGGCGACGACATCACCGTTATCGATACCGCTTCCTGGAAGGTAACCGGGAATATTCAAGCCGGTGAGCGTGTACACGGGGTATGCGTTCAGGCCGACGGCAAGCGCCTCTTCGCCACCGTGGAGAGCGACCACACGCTGAGGATCATCGACACGGCGAGCCAGCAGACGATCGGGACCGTCAAAGTTTCCGGGAAACCCAACCAGTGCGCTTCCACTCCGGACGGAAAATATGTGGCGGTTCCCATCCGCGATGGCGCCAGCGTCGACATTATCGACGTGGAACAGCAGAAAATCGCGAAAAACCTGCCGATCAAGGAACCACACAATGCGCTAAACACCGGCAGCAACCGTTACATGTATGTGAGTTCGATGGAATCTCACGAGGTCGGCCTCATCGATCTAGAGAAGATGGATTTCATTGCGCACATTCCCACCGGAGGCCGGCCGCGGCCTTACGTAATTTCTCCCGACAGAAAAACGATGTACGTGGCGTTGGCGGAATTGCACGGGTTCGAAATCGTCGATATCCCGGGAAACAAGGCGGTCGAACGGGTCGAAATACCCTCCGAACATGCCACGTTGCGCAAATTGGCGTACGAAACCCAGGACACAAAAACCCACGGCCTGGCGCTCACGCCGGATGGCCGCGAACTCTGGGTTTCGAGCTTGATGGATGATGCCATGTACATCTACGACGTCAAGCAAGAGAAAGTTGTCGCACACGTGAGCACCGGGGAAGGACCGAACTGGATCGTATTCACCCCCGATGGCAAGTACGCATGCATCAGCAATACCGACACTGACGATGTTTCGATTATTGACGTCAAGACACGGCGAGAGGTGACACGCGTAAAAGTGGGCAAAGTGCCGAAACGGCTGGCAATTGGAGTTGCTCCCGCGATGCGCGGCAAACTGCGCTGAATTGTTTTTAATGTTCCGTTCATCCCGGATTCAGGTTTGTCTGAGATCGTAAAAACTGGAGGATCACTTGAATTTTGTGAAAGCAACGCTTTTCCCGGCAGTACTTCTCGTCTTTTCCATTGGCGCCGCAGCGCAGGATAAAGCTCCGCTCAAACTCTTGCATGCAACTCCCCTGCCCGAACTCAAAGATGGCGATTTTGATCACCTCACCCCTGATGCCGCAGGCAATCGTTTGTTCGTCACGGCAGAGGAAAACTCGAAGGTTCTGGTCTTCGATCTGAAGACCGACAAACTTATCCACACGATCAGCGACCTCAAGGCGCCGCACTCAATGCTTTATCGCGCTGATCTCAAGAAACTCTTCGTGGCCGATAGCGACTTGGGTGAGGTAAGGGTCTACGACACCGATTCCTACAAGCCGGCGGGAAGCATCAAGGTGCGCGAGGGCGCGGATGCCAGCGCTTACGATGCGTCTTCGAAATTGTTTTACGTGGTGAACGGCGGCAAAGACGCAAAGCTGCCCAACGCCTACATCACCGCTATTGACGTGGCCACCGGCAAAACCGAAGCTGAGTTCAAGATCGACTCGAACGACGTGGAAGGCGTGGCCTTCGAGAAATCAGGGCCGCGAATGTTCGTGAATGTCCGCGGCAACAGTTCGGTGGAAGTGTATGACCGGAACAGCAAAACCCTGCTGAAGACCTGGTCGACTGCAGAGGGCGGGAAAAAACCAACGTCCATGGCCTTCGACGAAGCTTCACACCGCCTGTTCCTGGGGACTCGCGATCCCGGAAAATTGGTGGTCATGGATTCGGACTCCGGCAAGATTATCACCAGCTATCCGGCTGCTTCGATGGTCGATGACATGGCTTTCGACAGCGGCAGCAAGCGAATCTACTTCGCCGGCACGGAATTCCTGGATGTCTTCCAGGAGAAGGATGCCGACCACTACGATCGCGTCGGCCATGTTGCAACCTCGTTCCGGGCGAAGACTGGCGTACTGGTTCCCGAGCTTCACCGTTACTACCTGGCGGTTCCCCATCACGAGAAGCAGACGGCTGAGTTGCGCGTGTACGAAGTCGTCCAATAGAGGGGGCATGCGTCGGAAGAGGGAGGGGTTCAGAACGCTGCGCTACGTCGACACTTGTGCAGCGATCTCCTCTCCTACTTCTTTTGTGCTGGAACTTCCGCCGATGTCGCGAGTTCGAACCTTCGATTGCGCCAGTACGTTGAAGATGGCCTGCTCGACCGCCTGAGCCGCCGGTTTCTCTCCCAAATGTTCCAGCATCATCGCGCCTGACCAGATTTGAGCCACCGGATTCGCAATTCCCTTCCCCGCAATGTCGGGCGCGGAGCCGTGCACCGGCTCGAAGGTCGAAGGATATTCCTTTTCAGGATTCAGATTGACAGAAGGCGCAAGCCCCATCGATCCCACAACCGCCGCGCCCAGATCGGAAAGAATGTCGCCGAAAAGATTCGACCCCACGACCACATCAAACCAGTCAGGATGCGCCACGAGATGCGCGGTCATGATGTCAATGTGGTATTGGTCGGTCTTTACGTCAGGATACTTTTTCGAAATCGCCGCAAAGCGTTCGTCCCAGAAGGGCATGGAGTAAACGATCCCATTGGACTTTGTGGCCGACGTGACGTGCTTCTTGCGGGTGCGAGCCAGTTCGAAGGCATAAGTGATGATGCGGTCGCAGCCCCTGCGGGTGAAGATGCTCTGCTGGATCGCCATGTCCAGTTCGGTACCCCGGTTCACGCGTCCGCCAACTTCGGAGTATTCCCCTTCATTGTTTTCCCGGACGATGACGAAGTCGATGTCTCCGGCTTTGCGCCCACTCAGCGGACTCGTGATGCCTTCCAGCAAACGCGCGGGGCGAAGGCAAACGTACTGTTGGAATTGCCGGCGAATGGGAATCAGCAGACCCCAGAGCGAAATATGGTCGGGCACTCCCGGATAGCCGACCGCGCCCAGGTAAATAGCATCAAAGGGACGCAGTTGATCGATTCCGTCCTCCGGCATCATGCGGCCGGTCTTGGCGTACCGCTCACAACTCCAATCAAAGTGCTGCCAGGAAAAGGACAAGCCAAAGCGACGGCCGGCGGCCTCAAGTACGCGAATGCCCTCGGCCACCACTTCTTTTCCAATGCCATCGCCTTCAATTACCGCAATCCGGTAGTTCTTCAATGTGCCTCCGTTGGTTTTTAATTGTTGTGGTGTCTCGACCCCTCGGGAGCTAAAGCCCGAATCTTGCCTGGCTGCAGCGGCACGGCTGAAGCCGTGCCCTTTCAAAGCATTGATCAAGCAATTGCTAGCTACTGCATAGGGCAGTTAGAGTGCGTATATCACCTACGTCTTCCAGCCTGCGCACCATCTCGACCACTTGTTTCGCTTTGGCAGTGGGCCACTCGGCGAACGCGGCGCAGCCGTGAAACTTCTCCCCAACTTCATCGTAGCTCATCGGATCAGTCGGGCTTCCTTTACCAAAGTCCGCGCGCCCGGTGATGACACGGCCGTCCTTCATCGTGATCTTGAGGATGGTGGTCATCTTGTCGAAGCCCGCTTTCTCCGCCTCGGGGTCGACATAAAAGCGAACCCGGCCGACCATTTTCTTTACGTCATCGCGGTTCACCACCGCGTCCGTGTATTTTGTCTGATCTGCTTTCCCGTCCAGCAAGAGAATCGCCATACAAAATTCCATGCTGAACTTTGCCTGCAATCCAGTCGTGGGATGGTGATGAATCAGAGCGTTGGGCATGTTGTGATTGGTGCCGACTTCCACGCGCTCGACATCGGCGGCCTTGATGGAATTGGCCCGAATCAGGCGCTGCAACTCAGTCATCCCGGGATGAGTCAGCGAACCCGAAGGGAAAGGTTTGATGGAAACGCCCGGGTTCTGCAGAGTCCAGGGATTTCCCAGCTTGTCCACGATCGCGGAGGGATCGTACGTCCCTCCGTAGGCGTGAAAGAAGCCGCGCCCTGCTTCAAGAATTTGTTCCGCGGCAGTCCAGCCAATGGCGGCGAAATCAGCAGACACCACGCCCGCTTCCGCGGCGTGGCCGGCATGAAATGGTTTCATCA
>JAUTWY010000139.1 GCA_030838305.1 Acidobacteriaceae bacterium | reverse complement strand
CGATTAGCGCATCGTGATTAGCATCGATGCTGCTTGTGATTGGGTTTGCAGTTTGTTCGTATCAGGGCACGCCTTCAGGCGTGTTGTAAACGCCAGTCGTCAGATCGCCTTCAGGCGCTGCGCTTCGGGCAGGGAACCGGACTATTCGCGATCCTGAAACAAGTAGTGAGTTCATTACGCTGGCCCGCGTGGTGAAAACGCAGGGACGCCGTGGCGAAGTTGCGAGCGAGATTCTGAGCGATGTTCCCGGGCGATTCAGTATCGGTATGCGCTTGCTGGCCTTGCCACGGGAGCCGGACGGGCGCCGCCGCGAACTGGAAGTGGAAGAGCTGTGGCCGCACAAGGGACTGCTGGTGTTGAAATTCGTGGGAGTCGATTCGATCTCCGAGGCCGAAACGCTGATCGGATGCGAATTGCAAGTTCCCAGTAGTCAACGTTCGGAATTGCAAGCCGGCTGGAATTACGTCAGCGACCTGGTAGGTTGCCAGGTGCTGGACCACGGCCGCGAGATTGGACGCATTGCAGAAGTTCAGTTTGGTGCCGGCGAAGCGCCGTTGCTGATTGTGAGCCAGGCCGGTGCGAAGCAGTTCGAAGTGCCGTTCGCGGAAGCGTATCTCGACCGCGTGGATCTGGAGCGGAAACAGGTGCGCATGAAGCTTCCCGACGGCTTGCTGGAAGTGAACGCACCGCTTACGCCGGAAGAGAAGAGAGAACAGGCGCAACCGGCGAGAAAGAAAAGGCGTTAAACACAGGGCACACGGAAGGATCACAGGGTAAGACTCTTTGTTTTCCTGTGTCCTCTGGGGTGAAGGTTTTGATCCGCAATGAAGGCCGACATTGTAACGATCTTTCCGGACTTCTTTCGCGGGCCGCTCGATTACGGCATCACGCGCCGGGCCCAGGAGATGGGACTGGCGACCATTCAAGTCCACGATTTGCGGGAGTTTACTCACGATCGTCACCGCACCGTGGACGACCGGCCTTTTGGCGGCGGCGAAGGTATGGTGCTGAAGCCGGAACCGCTGTTTGAATGTTTGGAGTCGATGGGCCTCGCACCCCGGGCAGATCGTCTTGGCGGAAGGGTGAAGCAGTCAGTCGTTCTGCTTTCGGCGCAAGGGCAACGGTTTACGCAGAACATGGCAGCGGAGTTGGCACTGCTCGACCGCATCATTTTGGTCTGCGGCCGATACGAGGGCGTGGACGAGCGGGTGGTGGACTTTCTTGCCGATCGGGAACTTTCTATCGGCGATTATGTTCTAAGCGGCGGAGAAATGGCTGCCGCCGTAATCGTGGAAGCGGTCATGCGATTGCTTCCTGGAGCGGTTGGCAACGAAGCGTCAACCCAGCAGGAATCTTTCACGGTTGATGCGAAAGTGAAAGTCCTGGGTGCGGCGGATTCGACTTGCGGATCGAACGGATTGCTGGATTATCCGCATTACACGCGGCCTGCGGAGTTTCGCGGGATGCAGGTACCGGAAGCCCTGATGTCGGGGAATCACGAGCAGATTCGCCGCTGGCGCAGACAGCGAGCTTTGGAAAAGACATTTCGCAACCGTCCCGATTTGCTGGAGGGCGCGGCGCTGAGCGAGGAAGACGACAGATTTCTGGCCGGGATCAAGCCGGGCAAGACCGGAAAAGATTGCGGCTGAGTCTTGGGCGCGAGAGATCAGATTTCAGAATCGGAATTCTAGAGGACTAACGACAATGTCGAACTTAATTATTGAAAGATTGCTGGCCAAAACTCAACGCACCGACATTCCCAAGTTCGGATCGGGCGATACCGTTCGTGTTCACGTGAAGATCAAAGAAGGCGATAAGGAGCGCTTGCAGGCGTTTGAAGGCGTGGTGATCAAGCGCGATAACGGTCCGCAGGCTAGCTTTACCGTTCGCAAGATAAGCTTTGGCCAGGGCGTGGAGCGCATTTTCCCGGTCCACTCCAAAGTGATCGACAAGGTCGATCTGCTGCGCTCCTCCAAAGTCCGGCGCGCCAAGCTGTATTATCTGCGCGGCCTCAAGGGCAAAGCGGCTCGCCTGCGCGACGCGGAAGAACGCTAGTTGAAGCCGTGCTGGGGTTGACCCAACCTCTATCCTGCGGAGGCCGCGAGGTGTTCGGTGATGACTTCGAGATCGGCGAAGTCCGCAGTGCGCGGTTTCTTCAACTGATTCAGCACGTATTCGAGGAGCGGACGGTCCCCTTGCCGAATCTCTTGAAATTCAACGCCCATGGTGCGGTTTTCGGTCGTATATCTTACATGACCGCGTAACGCGATACTCACGTCGCACATATTTAGCACCAGCCTCAGCGCCGTTCCGGGCCGGTGCAAGTTGCTGGCGGTAATAAGACAGCCGCATTCGGAAATCTGTTCCAAGCGCCCTTCCATGTGCGAGCGTCCGCCGACCTCAGCCAGATCGGCCCCGCCCTTTACCTGAAAGCGCGGCCGGCGGCGGCGGTTCTGCTGATCCCTGCGAAAAGGGTTCACCGCAATCCTCGCACTGGGGGCGGGCGGGATGACCGGCAGATATTGCTCCTCCAGGTGCCGCAAATCGTCTTCCCAGGGAATTCTGCTGCCCTCGACGCATTCCACCGTGAACTGACCGCGCAAAGCCGAATCGGGGTCCGCAGCCCACACTACCCGGCAAACGGACTTATAGCGTCCCCGCTCAACCGTAACTAAGTCTCCCACTTTCAGTTCGCGCGAGCTGCGCAGACGTGCGCCGCGCGGATTGATGTCATAGGTGCAAGACAGCTCGAGGCCGCCCCGTTCGCCGTTCGGCATGTGGATCAGGCGAACCGGCAGAGCCAAGTGGATCAACTTCTCCACTGGGGTGCCGTCTCTGCGCGCATCCACGATCCGCGACTGGATATGTTCCGCCTTCAATTGCTCCTCGCCGAATCAGCGAACTCACGTCAACATAGCAGTGCAGGCACTTCCGGACAATGTACGTTCGTACTCAAGGTAATGGTTACCAAATGGGGATATACGGCGTGGCCGATATTCCTGCTTGCAGAAATCCGCGACCACGGGCGAATATGGTGGGCATACTTTCTCTCAATGCCAGGGACTGCCAAAGTTTCGTCCGAGTTTTCTCTTTCTCCCGCAGCGGCCAAGCTGCGCCTGCTGAAGAAGCTTCGCTGCACACTGCGTTACGAAAAAAATGCGTGGGCGTCGGGCGCGGTGATGGTAGCGGGTGTGGATGAGGTGGGGCGGGGATCGCTGTTTGGTCCGGTGGTGGCGGCGGCGGTAATCCTGGATCGTGGCTACCGGCTACGCGGGCTGCGGGATTCCAAGTTGCTCTTGCCAGAACGCCGCGAACGGCTGGCGCCGCGCATTCGGGAACATGCGGTGGCGTGGGCGGTAGCGGCGGTGGATGCAGCGCGCATCGACCAGATCAACATCTATCAGGCATCGCGGCTGGCGATGCGCGAGGCTGTGATGCGGCTGCAGCCCGCAGCCGATCATCTTTTGATCGACGCCGTGCGGCTGGATTGCGAACTGCCGCAGCGGGCGATCGTTCACGGCGATGCGCTCTCCGCGTCGATTGCGGCGGCTTCGATTCTGGCCAAGGTCGAGCGCGATCGCATGATGTGTGAGTGGGACGCGGT
>JAUTWY010000116.1 GCA_030838305.1 Acidobacteriaceae bacterium | reverse complement strand
ACTTTGAGGGAATTGAAATTAGACAGTCGGCGCAGGGCCAACGGTTTCCTAGACAGCCGTAGCCGCCGGAATCGTCTGGCACGACTCAACTCCAAACCTCTGCTTCTAAGGTAGCACTGAGGCGGTTTTCCAAGCCGCAGATTTTGAGTTGCAGGACTCAATCTAAGTTGGTCTTGGGTTTTGTACAGTGATCTGAGGTCTTCTCAGTTGCAGCCGGTTTGCTAATTCACCCTGACCTGCCTGATGGCAGGGGCGGGCGCAGGTTCTCGTACGCATTACTCCCCATAAGTCAGCCTATGTGGATCGATTCGAAGGCACTCTGAATAACGAGCAACCCGGGAATTTTGTGAAGCCGGCCATTACATGTAAGGCGAAAGTAATAGCAGTTCGCGGGATGGCGCGTGATCTGAAACCCCGCTCGCTTGGCGTGACAGTGGCGCGTTGTCGGCCGCTGCCCCGAGCCCTGCAAGCCATGAGCCGCAATCGACACGACGTTCGGTTGTGGATTTTTGTTCGGTTGCTGCAGAAGCGGCCGCACCGACCTGGGTCTGCAAAATTCCTCCTTCGTCGATCGAAAAACTGATTCCCAATCAGTCGGTTTTAGCCTTAACGGCACGCCCTTGCGCATTGCATCACTACATGTCACTCATTCCAAAGACGAAAGAGGTCCTGAGAGTGGGTTTAGGATTCTAAGCAACTTGTTTATTTTAAATAATATGGCGGAGAGAGTGGGATTCGATAATCGCGAACTTTGCTATCTCTCATCATTTGAGGAACATCAACCGTAAACTATTCTAAGGACAACTTTTACTGCACATTGCATCCCTTAATTTTTGTTGCATCCGTTGCTCCTGAATCCCCATTTTTCGTATTTTTAGGTATCACTGGTATCACCGACTAGAAACCAGCAAGCATGTTGTTAGACTCATCAGGAACACGACCAGCGAACTCGTGAAATGCGGATACAAAACACGGGAATTCATGAAGGTGCTCATAGGCGCGGGTCGCGCAGAAGAGATTCTCGGCAAAGCGGTGATCGAAATCGGGGCTTGCTGCTAGTCTCGCTTTTTCCGAAACGGGCACAACCACACTTTGTCCATGCATGTCCTTTGGAGAGCCATCCCCCTTAGACAGGCTTGCTTGTAGGCCACGAGACGACCCCTAACCCCCTGATTTGGCGTTCGCGCGACAGTTTTTGAACCCCGGTTACCGTCGTGAAAGAACGGCCCACACACGACTTTACAGGACTTACAAGAGGCGGACGACCTCTAAGTAGTTGGAAATCCCCGGTAGCGGAAGCAAAACCGTAGCGTAATCCGTAGCGCGGCGCAGCCGAGGTGAACATGGATTCGAAGCTGTGCAGTTGGCTGCGTATCGTACGTGGTGAGTTTCCTTCGCACGCCCCGCCATCAGGCGGTACTTGTTGTGGAAATCCAGCTCCGAATCAAATCGAGCCGCAGAGAGCTGCGCAAGTGATCGGCCCAGCGATTCAGCCGGGCATCGCGTTCGGTGGTTACGAATGCTTTTTGTTGCGCCGGCTCCAATTTCAGGGAACAACGGGCCCAATCGAGAAAGCTGTGCCGGAATAGATCGTTGTCGAAGATGCCGTGAACATAACTGCCAAACACGAGGCCACTTGGACTCGTGGCTCCATCGAGCGATTGTGCGCCGTCCGAGGTCGAGATGCGGGCGAAGGGCTGAGCCTCTCCTTGTCGATACGTTTCTCCCATATGAATCTCATAGCCTTGAAACTCTGGAGCCCGCCACAAACCTTCTGCGAAGGACGCGTCGCATAGCTCACCGGATACTGGTCGAACCGTTTTCTCGGTACTGAATACCGTCTGTACAGACAACAGTCCCAGTCCGTCCCGTTCAACAGGAACACCCTCGTTCTCAGCCCCGCAGGGATCGGAGAGCTTGAGACCCAACATTTGGAAGCCACCACACAAACCGACGATTGGCGCCCTCTTGGAGCAGTGCTCTTGGATCCGGGGAAGAAAACCGTTCTTCCCAAGCCATTCCAGGTCATCGAGAGTCTGCTTGGTCCCAGGCAGGACCAGCACATCCGCCAGTGCAGCATCATCAGCGCGCTCCACGAAAGCCAAAGCAACGGAGGGCTCCGCGGCTAGCGCATCGAAGTCCGTAAAGTTGGACATATGTGGCAAGGCGATAACACCGATACGCAAGGGGCGATGGGGTGAGTTGTCTTCTACTATGTGGCTCCAACTTCTTCGCGCGGTGCGACGACTTTCGATGGCGACGCTGTCCTCCTCTTCGAGACCCAGATCATGGAGATAAGGAATAACTCCGACACACGGCAGCCCAAGTCGCTGCTCGATCATTTCTATGCCCGGCTGCAGTAAGCTTGGATCGCCCCGAAACTTGTTGATGACGAACCCTTTGAACAGTGCCCGGTCGGCGGGTTCGAGGAGTTCCATCGTTCCGAACAGGGAGGCAAATACCCCGCCTCGATCAATATCTCCAACCAGGATGCACGCGGCATTCGATGCGTGCGCCATGCGAAGATTAACGATATCGTGTTCCCGCAAGTTGATTTCCGCAGGAGATCCCGCGCCTTCCAGCAAGATGAGGTCGTACTTCGAGGCAAGTCTTTGATAGCTCTGCAGGACCGCGGGAAAGAGCTGTTCCACTCGATTCGTGTGATAGTCCGCGGCACTGACCTGTCCCCACACCTTGCCGAGTAGGACCACTTGGGAACTCGTGTCGGAACGTGGCTTGATGAGCACCGGATTCATATCAACGCTCGGCGGTACCCGGCAAGCTTCCGCCTGAAGGGCCTGCGCCCGGCCAATCTCGCCTCCGTCCAGTGTGGCAGCCGAATTGAGGGACATATTCTGGGCTTTGAACGGCGCAACCCGAATTCCTTCGTCGGCAAAGATCCGTCCCAAGCCCGCCGTGACGATGCTCTTGCCTACATGCGAAGCTGTTCCCAGAATCATCAACGCGGCGGTGGTCACATGCTTCTCCCGTGCACAAGTGACATCTTTTGCCGTTAGACTACGTTTCGTACTTGTAATGGTTTAAGCTTCCTTAATTCTACAAGGCCATTGGAATCCGACCCTCGGAGCAGTCGTAGACACGTTCAAGAGGAGACGCCGTGAATCACCAGAATCCGAAGGCAGTGCCACGAGTGCTGAGGTCGCGAGAACACCTCGCAGCCCAAGGAATTAGCTTTCTCTCTGCGGGCACCATGGCACCGACTGCGCTGCCGATCACCGCCGATGGAGTTACATACACCATGGCCCAGGAAACCACCTGGAATGATACGCAGCATTTCGCCGTCGGACGCTGGGATGGCTCCCTCAGCATCTTCGCCTCCAATGCATCACCAACCGCCGGGCCAGTAATCAGTAAGGCCGTCAACACGCCGGCCTTCGAGGGCGTGCAGATGATCACCTGGCTCGCTCCGGGAGTATTTGCTTCTTCGAATGATGAATCCTCAATCATTGTCTGGTCGAGCCCCAGCGGGAACTGGACAGACCTGCAGGTCATGGCCACCCTGCCATTCGATCGGCCTTAGGCGTAGCCAACAGCGGAGAATCCGTCGTTCTGGGTGCGGAGCTCTATTTAGCGGTAGGACACGCGAACGGATTCATCTCGCTGTGGTCCGGTAACACGGACGCAAGCGCCTTGCAATTTCTCAAGAGTGTGGATGTGCGGAATCCAAACCCTACGAATCCATGGGGTCTACACAATATTCGCGGCATTTCCTCGATGTTCTGGAGCAATTCGACGGCGTACCTAGTTAGCGGTTCGGAGGATGGGTACATCACCGTGTTCCGTCTACCAGACGGCGCGATCCTGTCTCAGACGGTATACAACCTCGGCGCTCAGCGCGGAACTAACAGTGTTGCCGCGTTCGGACAAAACCTTCTGGTCTCCAACTGCGCCGTAGGGGCTAACGACAAAAACCTCTGGTATTACTGGATCGATGGCAACAACTACAGCGTAACCTTGAAAGATAGCGTGAACCTCAGGGTTAATCCCTCAGCGCCGCAAGTCTTTAACTTCTGTACGGTTTGGGGAATCCTCAATGGCCAAGTCGGCTTCTTTTCCTCGACCGAAGAAGGGGCGCTTTGGGTTGGCACAATTGATCAGAACCAACACATAACCGTCCTCGGATATCAGACCGTGTTCGGCAGCCTCGGCTCCGCGCTGGGATTTAATGGAACAAATCTGATTGTGATTAACTACAACCTTTACGAATTTACGACCCAGCCGAATCAGATCAGCAACCCCGGCCAGAACCCGGAGCGGTTGCCGCTCAAGTTGCTGCCACCTAACTTGGTTGGCAAAATCTAACTGTGTGACTCGTCGGACAAAATATCGCGAGAGCGCTGGGACTTGTTCTCCTCAGCACTCCAACGTGGGTCGTATTGTTCGAGCCCCAGCACATGATCCAGAGGAATGCGGTGCTCCCATCCGGCACGTTCGAGATCTGGCTCTGCCGCGAAATGGTCCACGTAGCCGAGACAGAGGTAGGCTACTGGGATGACATTCGCTGGGATATTCAGCACTTTCTTAAGAGCGTCCTTATCGAGAACGCTGACCCATCCGACACCGACCCCCTCTGCGCGAGCCGCGAGCCATAGGTTCTGCACCGCACAGACTGCCGAGTACAGTGCCATTTCCGGCATTGAATGGCGGCCAAGCCGATGTCCTCGTTCAGATTCTGGATTGCAGACGATGCAGAGGTTCTGAGGAGCCTCAAGAATGCCTTCGAGCTTTAAGCTGGCGTATTTCTTCGCGCTGTCTCCCTGATAGGTATCAAGGGCAGCTCGATTCGACCGCAGAAATATGTCGTGGATGGCTTTACGAATCTCAAGCGTTCGAATCAGGATGAATCGCCAAGGTTGCATCAGGCCCACGGAGGGCGCGTGATGAGCGGCCTCCAAGAGTCGGCCCAACACTTCGTCACCCAAGGGCTCCGGTAAAAAGCCGGAGCGGACGTCGCGACGTTCATGAATAGCGCGATAGACACCCCGCGACTCATCTTCGGGAAACTTCCCTGCTCCCTCCATCACCATGCCTTCGACCAGCGCGTACTCTTGTGTGTGTCATCGCGCAGTTTCGAATCGACGCCGGCTTGCACTTCCAACAGTCTACCGAAGAGCCATAGAAGATCGGACAAACGGTTCAGATAGGGAAGCACTTGGGGATCGACGAAGTCTCCGCTTTCCATGAGGCGAACAACCTGCCTTTCGGCTCGACGGCATACGGTACGCGAGATTTCGAAGGCGGCGGCTTCGGTGTGCGCCCCGGGTAAGGACCAATCCGACAGAATGCCAGGTGTGGCTTCGATTTTGTGAACCAGACTTGTCAGTTCATCGACATCGGCGGCAGTCATGCTGGGTTCAGCCTTTTTCTTCTCTGCCTCTGGTGCTGTAGCGAGTGCGGCTCCCAGTCGAAACAGTGTTTTCTGGATGGCTTCGGTCCATGCGCAAATTTCCGTGTTCTTGCAAATACTGCGCGCAAAACCGAGAACGGAGTTCAGCTCATCAACGCACCCGTAGGCTTCCACGCGCTGATCTGCTTTGGAGATGCGCACATCTCCAACGAGCCCGGTTTGCCCGCTATCTCCACGTTTTGTTGCAATGCTCATAGCTTCACTCCTTTAAGGTCCCATCCATTTCTAACTGCGCTTCTTGCGTCACGTTGGATCATTTCTTACTCAAAGTTTCGAATACCTGTTCTGCAGACTTTTCCCCCCGCACACGTACGAATCAAATTTGTGTCCAGCGCCACGACAGAGCCGTATTCCTTGGTGAGCTTCCAGGTTTCTTCTTCCGGTACCCCATAGAAGTTTGTCAGCAGAGCGCGCATAAAACCGGCGTGTGAAACGACAGCGATGGGACATTCTTTTGCTGCTGCGAACAAGAATCCACTTTCCGCGCGCACGCGGCGCTCAAATTGTTGCAATGATTCCCCACCTGGAGCGGTGGAATTGGGGTATCGTTCTGCCCAGATCTTTGCCAGGACGGGATCGCACGCTTCGATTTCGCTCCAGGAAAGGCCTTCCCATTGGCCGAAGTGGATTTCGCGCAGGCCGGGACGAACCTCAAATCCGATTCCATAGTGCGAGGCAATCGCCTCCGCCGTTTCTCGGGCACGGCGAAGATCGCTGGTGTAGATTCGTCGAATCGCACATTCCGACAATCGATCCAGAACTCCGGCGAGTTGCTGCCGGCCCTGCAGGTTGAGCTCAGGATCAGAATGGCCACAGAATCGGCCTGTCATATCAGTTTCCGCATGACGAATTAAAAGAAGATGTTTCACAGGTTCCAGACACCGCAAAAATAGACCGCAATTTCCGTAAGCTGATTCGTAGCTCCGAAGCAGTCGCCCGTGACCCCGCCGATGCGGCGGGAATAGTACAGGCCGCTCAGTGCCGTGATCACGAACGCCACAAGGACCGGAATCCAGAACTGTGTCCGCATGAAATAGAAGACGATGGCAAAACTCAACAGGGTACATATGAGAAGAGAGGCGGGAGAGATTTTCTGTGCAATCCTCGCCCCTTGTCCGTCACTCTCGCGCGCCGGCGCCAGAAAATAACTCAAGGGCAGCGTCGTCCAACGACAAAGAACGTGGGCTGAGACGATGAAGGCAGTGAAGCGATTCACAGGGAGACTTGATAGAAGCAAGAATCTAGCCAGCACAGAAAGTACGAGGGCTAAGGCCCCGAAACTTCCGATTCGGCTATCGCGCAGAATCGTGAGAACCTGCTCCCGGTTCCACCCTCCGCCAAAACCGTCAGCGGTATCCGCAAGGCCGTCTTCGTGAAGCCCGCTCGTAATGAGTACGAGAAAGGTCAACACTAACAGTGCCACAAGGGGATGGCTCAAGTGAGGCGCCGCGATGCGTTGCAAAACCGAAGCGCCAAGGCCAATTATTAGACCAACAACGGGGAAAAACTTTGCCGCACGCGATAAGGAGTCGGGATCAAAACGAACGCGCGGCACCGGAAACCGCGTAAGAAATTGGGCAGCAACCAGAAAATCATCTATCCACTTCATTCACTTGCTCCGCTTACCCCCGCCGATGCGAAGGTTGCCATGTCTGAGTAGAGCCGCAAAGCCGATTCGATGATAGGCATTGCCAATACCGCACCGGTGCCCTCGCCCAAACGCATATCGAGCGTCAGAATGGGGTCGAGCCCTAAATACTCCAGCAAAACACGATGGCCGGGTTCTTCCGAACGATGCCCCGCGAACAGATACTCTCTTACCCGCGGTTCAAGGGCATACGCCAAAGCTGCGGCCGCAGCGGAGATAAAACCATCCGTGACAAGCGGTATCCGATATCGCGCCGCACCCAGAACCAATCCAACCATGGCGGCGATTTCTAGCCCGCCTACACGCCGCAAGACCTCAAGCGGTGGTGCTGCAGAAGCGTACGGATTTTCCCCAAAGTGCTTAAGTAGGATGGCATCGACAACGCGGATCTTGTGTTCCTGGGCACTTTTCTCCAAGCCTGCACCCTTGCCCGTAACCGCGGCAGGAGCTTGGCGAGTAAGGACTGCGGTAATCGCGCTGGCGGAAGTAGTATTGCCAATCCCCATCTCGCCAACGGCGATGAGAGTCTGTCCCTTCTCATGGGCGCCGATTGCCAACTGGAGTCCTACGTGCAAAGCTTGCAGCATTTCCTCTTCGGTCATCGCAGGTTCATGAAGCATGTTTCGAGTGCCGGAGCGAACCTTGCGCTGCAAAAGACCGGCTAAGTCACCGAAATCAGCATCCACGCCGACATCCACGATGGTCAGCTCCGCATCATGCAGTCTTGCCAGGACATTGATCGCTGCCCCTTGCTGCAGGAAATTGAGCACCATCTGCCGGGTGACTTCTTTGGGATAGGCGCTGACTCCTTCGGCTACAATGCCGTGATCCGCAGCAAATACGTACGCAGCTTTTTTCAAGGGCTTATCAATCTCGCCGTCTCGGATGGCAATGAATCGCGCGGCAATGTCTTCGAGCCGGCCCAGGCTGCCCAGGGGTTTCGTCAGATTGTCGAGATGTGACCGCGCCTGGTTCAGCCATTTGGGGTCGGGCGCAACAATTTCGCCTACGAACTCGGCAAACAGGTTTGAGGTGATTGTGGTCATGGTGTCTTCTCCAGCAGAACCCGATTCTCAACAACTAACTTCGGATGGCGCCGGGGAGGGCAATCGAAAATCCTCTCCAGAATTTCGGGTTGCAAAATGTCTTGCGGATCGCCTTTGCGTACCTCCTGATTAGGCCCCAGCAACAGCACAGAAGAGAAGGCGCCCGGAATCAGTTGAAGATCGTGCATGGCAGCCAGGATTGTCACGCCTTCGTCGTTGAGAACTCGGATATAGTCCAGCAATTCGAGTTGGCGTCCCAGGTCGAGATTTTGGGTAGGCTCGTCCAAAAGCAGCAAACGAGGCTCTTGCGCCAGTCCAAGGGCGATTTTGACGCGTTGACGTTCTCCTCCACTCAGTTCATTGAAAACGCGTTTTCGCAGGGACGTGACTGCGGTCAGATCCAGAGCGCGTTCCACTGCGATGCGATCCTGGCGGCCAAGACCAGAGAACAGGCCAAGATAGGGGGTGCGTCCCTGCTCAACAATTTGTTCGACCGTGAAATCGAATGGCACTTCGAATCGCTGCGGAACCAGCGCCACCATGCGGGCGGCCTCTCCACGCGGGAGTCTGTCAAACCGGCGTCCATCGAGCGAAACTGATCCTTGCGAGCAAGCGACGATACCAGCAGCCAAACGCAGGAGCGTCGTCTTCCCAACTCCGTTCGGACCGATTAAGGCTGCGCACTCTCCTTGCTCCATCGTGAAGTTCAGATCTTCGAGGACAGAATTGCGCTCGTAGGAAAAAGACACATTCAACAATTCGAGGAATGGAGTCACAGCGTGTACTCCCGTCGAGTCCTGCGGAGCAGGTAAAGGAAGAATGGACCACCGATGAAAGCCGTGATGAGCCCCACCGGAATCTCAGAGGGTGCAAGCACAGTGCGCGCCAGCGTGTCTGCCAGGACCAGGAAGATCGCACCCGTTATAGCCGTAACTGGCAAGAGCCGAACGTGATCTGGCCCCAGGACAAGCCTTGCCATGTGAGGAACGATGAGCCCTACGAAGCTGATGATTCCTCCCAGGGAAACTGCGGCTGCGGTTAGAAGGGATCCGGCGAGAATGATGGCTAAGTGCGTTTTCTCAACCTGCACGCCGACTTGGCGCGCATAGTCGTCGCCGAGCGCGAGGGTGTTCAACCGCCGCGCCAGTGGATAACAAAAAATCAAGCCGCAACCGATCATCGTGGCCGTGACCTCAACCTGGGTCCATCTGGGCACGGCGATGACTCCGGTAAGCCAGGAAGCGAGCACCCGCGTCCGCAGACCAAAGTTGTCGTCGAGCACCACCAGGAAATAAGTGGAATAACTTAGCATCGTGCTCACCGCGAAGCCAGCGAGTAGAAGCGTCACAACGGGCACTCGCCCATTGGTCCGGGCGAGCCAATATACGAGTGCTATGGTCGCGACAGAACCGACAAAAGCCATTGCGGCAGCCGCACCGAATCCGAGAAAGGAAAAACGAGGGAGCAGAAAAAGCCCAATCCCAGCTCCAAGCGCCGCTCCTCCGGAAGAACCGATCACGTAAGGGTCAGCCATTGGGTTTCGGAAGAGCCCCTGGAATAGAAGGCCCGCCACGGAAAGTGCGGCTCCCACCAGGACCGACGCGAGCACACGCGGAAGACGGATTTCGAAGAGAATCACAGAATTCGTGCCACCCGAGCCATGACCCATCAGCAACGACGTAAGCACTTCCTGTGCCCCGATCTTCGTCGCGCCCATCCCCATAGAAAGTACAAGCACGCCCGCGAGAACCACTAACAAGAATGCAAGAATGAGGAGGTAGACTCGCATCGAGGATCCGGAAGCGGTCTTCGCCGCTATTTCAGTTTCCACGACTCGCCTCCCAGCGTAATGCGGATACCTGAGCGGAAAGTAAACGGAAGCGCCGGATAACCGAACGCCTCCGCATAGTGCTGGCCCAGCACGTTTTGGAGATCGGTATCGACACTGAGCGAATGGTTTACCTGGTAGCTCCCCCCAATGTCGACCTTCTGATACCCAGCATCGAGATTTCGATTGGGCAGGAGCAGGCTGGTACCTCCATCTTTGTCCGAGAGAAAATCGCTGTCGTCTCGACGCCCAACGAATGTCCCTGTCAACGAGGCGGTCCACCGCGAGTGGTGATAGGCAAGCGCGAGATAGCCGCTATGAGGCGCGCGCCGAAATGGCCGAGCGCCAATCAGCGGCGAAAAGACGCCGATTGGGATCGTTGAGAAGTTCGAAGCCGTGTTGAAGCTCGGGCCAATCGCATCGCTGGTAAAGGAATGTTGCACAACTGCGTCCACGTAGGTGTATCCGCCACGAACGACGAGGCTTCGTCCAAGCCGATATTCGAGTTCCGTTTCAACTCCCTGGGCCCGGAATGCCTGCGAGTTCACGCTGGCCCCAAATAGAAGTACATCGGCGATGGGCGGTGGAACACCAAGATCGACCAACCCCTGCATCGGAACATATTCAATCAGATTGCTGAACTCATTGTGAAAATACGTGATTCCCAGTTTTACCCGGCCCTCGAAAAAGATCTGCTCAAGACCGCCGTCGTACGTCCTGGAACGCTCGGCTCCAATCGGACCAACGTGGAACTGCGAAATGAGTTCCGGCCCATTGCTGAGTGTCTGAAGCAGACTGAATAGAGAAGTGCCGGCATCGGAGATGCTGGGCTCCTTGATGCCGGTGCCAAAATTGGCGCGCAGCTTCGTCCCGCTGAATAGTTTCGATGTATCGGGCCGGAACAAATAGTAGGCAAGCGATGCGCGCGGCGTTGCTGCCACTCCGAAGATCGTGTTTTTTTCAATTCCGCTACCCAGAGTGTAATAAAAACGATTTGCGAGACTGCCTGCCACCTGCAAGGTATAGCTGTAGTTGCCGCGATCGGTGGGGCTCGTGCCAGAGCTCGATAGAGTGAAGCCACGTTCCGCTTCGTAGCGGAACCCGAACAATGCCGTCAACTGCGGCTTAATTTGGTATTCAGTCTGGGCGTATACAAAGTCACGATCGGTACTGGTTAGAAACTGATTCGGATAAGGCTGAACGTACTGAAAAATCGCCTGCCCTGAAACCGTGTAGCCATTTGCGCCACGGATGGTGACCGGCGCACCAATGAACTCCGGTCCCACAATCGGCGAATCGTAGGGAATCCCCGTTGCTGTGTAGTCGGTAAACTGAGAACGCAACCGAAGCGCACCATACCGCAATAGATTGTGCCAGCGCCGCGTGGTCTGTTGTTGGAACGTAGCGCCGATGAAGAGTTGCTGGTCTTTCTGTCCTGCGTCATCCGGAATACCGAAAAGTTGAATGGCGCTGGGCTCTCCGGCCGCAGTCACCAGCCGACGAACCGTTGCCCGGAACTCGGTGTTCGGCCCTGGAGTCCAACCGACATTCCCAGCAAAGGTTCCGTCGTGGAAGGAATCGCGGACAGCGCCGTTCGACGTATCGAAGCGGGAGAAGTCTGAAAAATAGTCGAATTGCTTATGACTTCCACCCAGAGCTCCTTCCTGCCGATAGGTCCCGAAATTCCCACCATCAATGGCGTAAATGACTTCGGGCAGAGGAGTGGTGCCGCGAGGAGTATTCATGCTCACCACACCCGCAAGCGCATCGGACCCGTACAGAGCACTATTCGGTCCACGCAACACTTCGATCTGATCGATCCCAGTAGCGGCCAATACGCCAAAATCGACCGCTCCCCCTAGGTCATTGGCGGGGATACCATCGATGATGACCTTGTTAGCATCGCTGTTGCCGCCGCGCACGAACAATTCGCCTAGACCGCCGTGTCGTCCGGTTTGCGTCAGTTGCGCCCCTGGCACCAGGCGCAGGGCCTCATGCACATTGAGCTTGTCGTCGTAGTCGCCCCCGGAAAGCAGAGTAACGGATGCGCCAATTTGTGCCTGAGGTGTCGGCGCGCCGGTCGCCGTCACGGTGACCGTCTGGGAGATGATGCCGATGGCCAGAAGCAGATCGACGGTGGCATTTGCGCCTTCTCCAACGTAGAACGGTTTGCTCGCGGTCCGATCAAACGAAGCAGCGTTGGCTCGGATTTCATAGCGGCCCGCGGAAATATCATGGAATTCGTATCGTCCGGCGCCGTCCGCGGTGACCGAAGCGATGGATGTTGTGCCGCTCATGAGTTCGACTTGTGCTTTAGGAATAACAGCGCCGAGCGAATCGGCGATCGTCCCGTGAACGGTGGCCGCGCTCGCCACCAGCGTGAGCGAGTTCAATAAAAGCAACAGATAGAAAAAGTTTCTGCATGTGTGGTCTTGCCTGAGATATGTCAATGTTTCCCCTCGGAATTTGGTCTCGGCAAAACCGGTCTCCTGACTCACGCTTCGACGAATTGGGCTGCCTTCCCAGGGATGTTGCCCCCAGTGGCTGCAAGCCATCTGCCCGCCCAGTTCTCAGCGTTTACAGTTACGGGGTAGTGGCGGACTTTCACCGCGCTTCCCGAACATTCTGCCGTTTGGTTTTTGTTAAGAGTCCCGGATCGCAAGCGATCGTGACTCACGGATGAGGCTCACGGATGAAATTGTTTCGCTAAATCCTCCAGTGCATCGAAAGCGGCCGGACTTGGATATTGGATACGATCATCCACGTAATAGA
>JAUTWY010000109.1 GCA_030838305.1 Acidobacteriaceae bacterium | reverse complement strand
CAGAAGCGGTTCGAGTATGGCGGCTTCGTCCGCAACCCTCACGTTACGATCTTCGTCGATGATGCAGCAATCTCAGCGGCTACGGGTCTGGTTGTTAGTGCCGCTCGTCCGTGAGGCCCATCAGCACGGGAATCTGAACTCGTTCGCATTTACTTGGGAACTTCGGGGAGAGCAAATCAGAAATCCGCTACCTCGCGTGAGTACGATCAACTCATGACACGGCCCTCTCGCCTAAGCTAGATTTCTCAGCGAGTCGTTGGCGCACTGCGGGAGCAACGCGGGTACCAATCGCCTCGATGGCTCGCATCAGCTTCGCGTGAGATAAGGAGGCCGCGTTCATTTGAAAAGTGAGGCGGGAGATACCACCCAGTGCTTCACTGTGCCGAACGATCTTCTCCACTACCTCGTCGGCGTTGCCCACGAGCAGTGCACCCTCGGGGGCTCGTTGCGCGTCGAAGTCAGCACGGGTGACAGCCGGCCATCCCCGCTCCTTCGCGACCGAGGCGAACGCGCGGGCGTAGCCTGGAAAGAAGTCATCGACGGCCTGTTGCGTTGTAGGTGCAACATAGCCGAGGGAGTGTACGCCAACTCTCAGTCGATCGGGGGAATGTCCGTAGCGCTTGCCGGTTTCCCGGTAGAGATCGATGAGCGGCCGGAAGCGCCGCGTCTCACCACCGATGATTGCAACCATCAAAGGGAGACCCAGCGCGCCGGCGCGAGCGAACGATTTCGGTGTCCCGCCAACGCCCAGCCATATCGGCAAAGGATTCTGTACCGGTCTCGGATAAATGCCCTGGCCGGTCAGGGCAGCCCGATGTTTGCCGGACCAGTGGACATTCTCGTTCTCACGGATCTTCAGGAGCAAATCGAGCTTCTCAGCGAAAAGCGAGTCGTAGTCCTCCAATTTGAAGCCGAACAACGGAAAAGAGTCGATGAAGGAACCGCGGCCTACCACCATTTCTGCCCGGCCTTGCGAAAGCAGATCGAGGGTGGCGAAGTTCTGAAAGACGCGTACTGGGTCGGCTGAGCTCAGAACGGTGACAGCACTGGTAAGACGGATGCGTTGCGTTCGTGCGGCCGCCGCTCCGAGAATGACCGCGGGGGCAGAATCGAGGTAGTCCCGACGGTGGTGTTCGCCGATTCCAAACACGTCCAAACCAACCTGGTCGGCATGTTCGATCTGCTCGACCAGGTTGCGTAAGCGGTCCGAAGTGCCTTCGGCAAGGCTGCTGTCGGTGTATGCCGCCGCGAAGCTATCGATGCCAATTTGCATTTGCGGTTTCCCTCACTCTGTGATCATTTTGTAGCCGGTTCCTTATTGCGCCTGAACCGTGTTTCTTGTTCCCAAGTTTTGCCGCTGCGAGTAGCCCGAGCTTCTTAAGCGATCCGTGGAGTTGTTGCATCTCCTTCTCTGACAGTGCCGACATGAGCTCCCCAAGGTCGTTCGCATGCTTCTTGAAGCACGATGCCGCCAGCCGCTTCCCTTCTGCCGTGAGTTCCAAGACTCGCGAGCGTCGATCACTTGGGCTCGCCTTGCGTAGCACCAGCCCGAGCTTCTCAAGACGATCGACTGCCGCAGTCATCGAGCCACTGGCCAGCAGCACCTTCTCCTGAATTTGCGAAATCGTGAGCGGACCTTTGTGCAAGAGAGCTTCCAGCGCGGCGAAATCCGTTAGGCATAGTCCCGTGTTGGCGATACTCCGTTCCGCCAGAAGGCTCAGCACGCGGTAGCTCTTCGTAATCACCAGCCACAGCCGAGGTGCCGTAATGCGTGGGCTCTTTTTCATTAGGCAGCTTGGGGCCGGGCCGTGATCCTGTCGTTCGCCGGGGAAGACAACAGGCGATCGACGGAAGCTGCTCCTGCGCCGCGAAGCATCAGTAAGGCAGTAGCCGCCAGCGCGAGGAGGTGGTATTCGTAACCTTCTCCCTTTTGTGTGCCAGTCCAGTTCATGAAGAGGCCGAACTGACCATGAATCATCGCGACGGCGACAACCATGTTGCAGAAGATCCCAAAGGACGCGACACGCGTGAGCAGTCCGAAGATAAGGCCCAATCCGCCGAAGAATTCCGCAGAAATGGCGAGACATGCGAATACGGCTGGAATGTGCAGGACTCCCGTGAAGAAGCCCATCGTGCCGGTGAACCCGTATCCACCGAACCAACCGAGCATTTTCTGCGCGCCGTGGGCGAAGAAAATTATTCCCAGCACTAGGCGAAGAATGGCGGTTGCAATGTCGTTGTCGGTGGCAATCAATTTACGAAACATAGAAATTCCCTCCGTCGCAAGGTTGCTGCCCTGAGCAGGGCAAACAGAGAGTAAGATGAATTGTCCTTATATAAGGATTCTTTTTGTCGAGGTACAGATCTGCTCGCTATCGCCCTCCGTCTGGGCTACTCTACGAGCGGCCGGGTCCTTCATTTCCTTCATTCTTAAAGGTTACGGGTGGCGGAAGTTTGCTCTTTGAGGTGGGAAAGTCGTACCCTGTCGGGAATTACAATCCCAGTCATGCCGGTCAAGTGGCACGGAATAGTCTTCCCATGCTGATGCCCTCGGATTCAGTGGTGATGTATGTCGGGTAACCGCGCGCGTCGGCTTCTGCCACGGTTGGGCTTCGCGGCGGGTCTGCTGGCATTGGCCCTGCCAGCGCTTGCGGCGAAAGGCGCGAAGCCCGTGTTCGGACCCAATGTACTAATCTTCGATCCGTCGATGTCCTCGCAGGCGATCCAAAAACAGATTGATGCGGTGTTTGCGACGCAGCAGCACAACGAGTTCGGCACCCAACGCAGTGCATTGCTGTTCCTTCCCGGAAGCTATTCCGTGGATGTGCCGGTGGGCTTCTACACGGAAGTAATAGGGCTTGGCGCGTCGCCCGATGCGACGCGGATTGCGGACGTGCACGCGGATGCGAACCTTGAACACAACAATGCGACGACGACTTTCTGGAGAGCTGCGGAAGGCCTCTCGGTAAAGCCGGCGGGCGGCAAGATGCAGTGGGCGGTCTCGCAGGCAGTATCGCTGCGGCGCATGCATGTCGGCGGCGACCTGGCGCTGCACCAGAATCATGGCTGGGCAAGCGGCGGCTGGCTGTCGGATTCGCTTGTGGACGGAAATGTCGACTCCGGCAGCCAGCAGCAGTGGATCTCCCGCAACTGCGATTGGAAGAGCTGGACGGGTGCGAACTGGAACATGGTGTTTGTCGGCGTGGTACATCCACCGGAAGGCACGTGGCCTTCGCCGCCGTACACGAAGGTGGTGCAGACCCCAGTTGTGCGCGAGAAGCCATTCCTGCAAGTGAATGCTGCAGGCGAGTTCAGCGTGCGGGTTCCACAACTGCGCAGCGACAGCGTCGGGATTACGTGGCGCGGCGGAGAAACCAGGGGAGAGACGATTCCGATCGAGCGATTTTATATTGCGCGCCCGGACGTGGATACGGCGGAGACGATGAGCGCGCAGCTCGCCCAAGGCAAGAACCTGATTCTAACGCCGGGGATCTATGAACTGACCGCTCCGATTCGCGTGGCAAGGCCGCATGCGGTGGTGCTGGGGCTGGGTTTTGCGACGCTGCGTCCGGTAAAGGGTACGGCGGCGATGACCACAGACGATGCGGATGGGATTGAGATTGCGGGACTGCTCTTCGATGCAGGGCCGACCGAGTCGCCGGTGCTGCTAGAGGTGGGGCCGGAGGCAAGCCGGGCGCGCCATGCAAAGGATCCGATCACCCTGCACGATGTTTTCTTTCGAGTGGGCGGTGCGGGAGTGGGTCGGGCCAAGGTGAATTTGAGGATCAACAGCAACGACACACTAGTAGACCATACGTGGATTTGGAGAGCGGACCACGGCGACGGAGTGGGCTGGGAGCTGAATACCAGCGAGAACGGCCTGGTGGTGAATGGAAGTGAGGTAACGATCTACGGCCTGTTTGTGGAGCATCACCAGCAATTCCAGGTTCTGTGGAAAGGCAACGGCGGGCGGACGTATTTTTATCAATCCGAGATTCCTTACGATCCTCCGAAGCAGGCGAGCTATACAAGTGCGCCGGGGGTGAAAGGCTGGGCCTCGTACAAAGTGGCGGACGGAGTGACGCGCCATGAGGCATGGGGTCTGGGCGTGTACAGCGTCTTCCAGCATCCGGATGTGGTGCTGACCCGGGCAATCGAGACGCCGAAGAGTCCCGACGTGCGGTTCCACGACATGATTACCCTGGCGCTAGGCGATCACGGCGGGATCAGTCACGTGATCGATGACACAGGCGAGTCGACCTCGATCCATCCTCGCGTGACGCCGAAAGTGACGAACTTTCCGTAAACGGGCTGCGCTGAATCCAAGCAAGCGCTGAATGGAAACGACGACTGCTCCCTTCAGGAGCGGCTGATGCGGCAAATCCGGCCCGCCACATAGACATGAGAGCTGGTCGAGTCTGTTGGCAGCCTAGGCTTCTTGTGCCTCGCGCCTCAGGGCACGTTCGAGGGTTTGATCGAGAGCGGATTTGGCTATGGCGTACTCTGCCTGCGAGATTTGGCCCTGCCGGCGTTCAATTTCAAGATCGAAGAGTTGTTCTTTCAATCCTTCGAACAGGATCGAAGTGGAGCGGGATGCAGCCTTTCCGTGCATCGGAGGCGTCGCCAGAATTTCGGCTGCGGATTCGTAATCAGTTTCTATTTCGCTTGTCGCTCGCTTGGAAGAACCTGCCTTATACCGCGACAGATACCGCGCGGCGGATTGTTGCCGGGAGGTGATGTAGACCCCGCCAATTGCCAATGTCGCGGCCAAGCCGCCGAGAATCCACCAGCGATATTTCTGCAGCGGATCAGGAGCATCGATGGGCGGGCCAAGTCCACCACCGGGGCGGTCTTGGGCCTGAAGACCGCGCTCGGGAGTCGCTCCGGAGCCTTGTGAGGTTTCTCCCGAGCCTTGAGTGCGGTTCTGCTGGCTGGGCTTGAATGTGCCCTTGCCGGAAATATTAAAAGCAAGACTTTGACCGGTTGTAGTGTTTGATGCCATTTGCACATTGGAGTCGGGGTGGTTGGGGTCGTTTATTGGCTTGAATCGCGCGGCAGGGCCGGCCGTGAATTTCATGGTCTTGGGCAGAATGGTGATGAAGCGTCCCAGCGGGTAAAGGGACTTGGGATCGAGATTAGCGCTGCCGGAATAAGGAAGCGCGAATGCGACCTGGAATTGAGTAATGCCTGGCCGGAGCGGGAAGACGAAAGAGTAGCGATCTTTTTTCTCACTTTCGGCCACGGGTGCGGAGTTAATAGGCTGGCCGCCGGCGGTCATCGCCCAGCCGCCAATCACCCTCGCGCCTTCCGGCACATAGAACTCGAGATTGCGTTCGTTCCTCTGCGTGCGCGGCGGGTTCGATCTGTTCTCCACTGCGAAGACGCGCATCACTTCAAGCTGTCCCTGCTCCACTTGCACGCGCATTATGTCGTCAACCACCGCGATTCCGTCGATTTGTCTTGCGACGTCATAAACGTCGAACTCGATTGGTGTGGCTCCGGGACGCGCCATGCGGTGATAGGCGACATCCTGATGGATGGCGCGCACCAGATGCGGGGATTGGGTATCGTCGAGCTTGAAAGTGAATTGGCCTTTGGAGTCCGTCCTGGTGCGTCCGGCCTCTTCCATCCCCTGAGCGAGTTTGATGAGGATGACTTCGTCGCCGGCGGCGGGTTTGCCGGTGCTGGCGTTTCTTAGGGTGCCGGTAAGGGTTTGGGCGGCGGCGAGGGAGGTGAGGAGAAGAACTGAGGCGGCTGCCAATAGCAACAGTCCTGGTCTGCAAGTCGAGCGCATGAATGCTGACACAGAGCGAGGGAAGAACTCCTCGGCGGGGTGCGCGTTAGCACTCACTGATATGGGGTAGTTCGACTGCGTGGAAGTCTCGATTCGCGTGTTCAAGATCTGGCTCCTCTTCGTGGCGCGGGATTATTTTCCAGGCGGGCGATCTCGGCCAGAATGGTAGCGGCTTCGTCTTGCAAGGAAGATTTCAGCGATATGTAGTCTGCCTCGGGGACTTTACCGGCTTTGTATTCGAAGTTGAGGTCGCGCAGGTTTCCGTAGACGGCGTCTTTGCGTTCGCGCAGGTATCCGACGCGGGTTTTTTCCGAACCGAGAAAGAGCGTTCCCGGCAGGTAGAAAATATAGAAAGACGTCGCAACCGCGAGCGCGAGGCAGACCAATAGCCACGTCATAGATCGGTCTCCTTGCCGGCTTGATTGCGGAATCGTTCCAGTTGAGCGCTGTTGCGGAACGAGGCAGATCTCGTTGGACCTGAGGGGAGGCCGTTTCGCCATCCGCGAATTACGGTCACAACGACAACGAATCCGAGTCCGAGTGCGGCAAACGGCACGATCCATGCGGTGCGGTTGAAGCCTGCATTGGTGGGAGCGGCAAGAACGGTTGGTCCGTATTTTTGCACGAAGCCTTGCTCGACCAGGCTGTCACTGTCGCCGCGAGTGACGGCAGCCAGCAGTTCCTTGCGCATGCCATCGGCGTCAGGGCAGCCGACGTGATTGCATTCCAGAAGAATCTGATTGCACCCGCAGACGCACATCATCTGATGGCCGATTTCCGAGAACCGTGTCGCGGGATCGCCAGCACCTAGCAATACGAAAATGGCGGCACATGCAGCCGCGGCCTGCACGGCCTTGCCACTTCGTACACCGAGCCTGGAGAGTAAGTTTCGATGGCTCAACATCAATCTCCTGTGACCGCGGGTTCGGCATACGCGGGTCCGAAGCGTGCGGGAACGGGAACGCGTACCGGAACAGGCGCATTTGGAATCAGAGCTAGGACG
>JAUTWY010000089.1 GCA_030838305.1 Acidobacteriaceae bacterium | reverse complement strand
CGTCCTCAGCGCCAAGATGCAGGAAGGCGACGATGACATCAACCGAGCCATCTACGTCCCTTTCACCACCATGAGTGACTTGAAGGACACTCATTACCTCGATTCCATTTGGTTCAATTACGAAACTCCGGAGTACAAGAGACTGGAAGAGTCGGCCCGCGCGGTCCTGGCCACCGAGCACAAGTTTAGTCAGACCGACCGGCGCGCCGTGCGCGTGTTTAATCTGATGGAACAGGTGCATCAGTTCGAAGTCATCACCATCGGCCTTAAAATTCTGCTCGGCTTCATTGGAACTCTTACGTTGGGTATCGGCGGAGTTGGGCTGATGAACATCATGCTGGTCTCGGTGACGCAACGCACTCGCGAAATCGGCGTGGAGAAGGCTCTCGGCGCCCGCCGTGGACACATCCTGCTTCAGTTTCTGGCCGAGGCCCTCACCATTACTTTCATCGGCGGTCTGCTGGGGATTGTCCTGGCGTACGCCGTCTCGCTCTCGGTCGGCAGGCTAACGCTTTACAGCGCCATGGCAAAGAATGCGGAGGCTGGCGACATACGCCTCATCATCGCGCCCAGCACCGTATTCGTCGCCACCCTGATTCTCACCGGGGTCGGACTGATCAGCGGCATGGTTCCCGCCCTGCGCGCCTCCCGCCTCGACCCCATTGAGGCCCTGCGTTACGAATAATCCGCAACCTGATCAGTTGGAAGCTTTCGTTGCTGCTTCCTTATGCTCGGCGTCGTATGCCTTCCACGCCTGGTCGATCACATAGTCATGAATCGCATCGGCATCCCGACTGGTCATTTTCAAATGTGGAAACGCAAATTTGGGTGGATCGGCAAAACCCGGCATCCCTCTACTCCAGTGTGTGCCCTCGAGCACAATGTCGTACCATGCTTGATGAACTTCGGGTGGAGCATAGCGCAGGTCCGGCACGGCCCCGTTGAGCACCCAGGCTCCGCTTCCGTCGACCTCCGGAGAGTGGCAACCATCGCAGACGAATTTTCTATAAAGTGCCTTTCCCTGATGAATCGTCTCCCGGCTGCCGGTTTGCCGCGGAGGCTTTGGCACTGGAGGCACCACGTCTGGCGGCACCGGGAAAGCCGTCGTTGCTCCCAACTTGAAAGCCAGCAACCGTGACGGTCCCCGTTTGGACTGTGGAGTTGCCATCGTCCACGCTGGCGCAAATAGTCTTGACCCTGACCCCCAGCCTACAGGCGTGAGAATGTACTGCTCCCCGTTCACCGCAAAAGTCACGGGTACGGATTCAATCGCCGAGCCGGTTTGAATCGACCACACTTTTTTCCCGCTGTCGGCCGCATACGCCGCAAACTCACCGTTTCCCTGGCCCTGAAAAACCAAATTCCCCGCTGTAGAGAGAACGCCGCCGTTGGTAGCAATCGGCTCTTCCACCGTCCAGCGCGCCGACTGTTTCACAGGATCCCACGCAATCAACTTGCCTTGCGTGCCTCTCATCCATTCTCCCGACTCCACTGCTGTTTGCGAACCAGCTTGCCGGTCCGTAGCCGGGACATAAACCAAACCCGTGAGCGAGCTCAGACTCATGGGCCACCAGTTATGTACCGTCCATTGCCTGCCCCCGCCCTTTGACCGTGGTACCTCCAGGGCTTTTCCAGTCGGCAGATCAATCGAGGTGGCCCATGCCGTTTTCACCAACGGATGGGCTGAAATCAGCTTCCCGCTCTTGGCGTCCAGCACATAAAAGAAGCCATTTTTCGGAACCGTCATTGCGACATGACGCTGCCCTCCGTTCAACGCGAGATCGGCAATCACAATGTGGTTGTTTTCAGTTTGCAAACCGGGAGCGCTGGTCTGAAAATGCCACGCGTATTCCCCGGTGTCCGCATTCACCGCGACAATGCATCCCGCAAACAGCCTGTCGCCGCCTGCTTTAATGGATTCCAGTTCGCCATAGTCAACTCCCGCCCCTGCAGTTCCGAAGATAACGAGATTGGTCGCCGGATCATAGGTGATCGCGTTCCAAACGTCGCCACCTCCGATCTTCCATGCATCCTTCCCGGTCCAGGTCTTTGCAGCCATCTCCAGTGCTTTTGTTTCCAATTTTTTCGCGGGATCTCCCGGAACCGTCCAGAATCGCCAAACTTCTTTGCCGTTTTCCGCGTCGTAAGCTACAAGCGATCCGCGCACTCCGTCGTCGGAACCGTTGTAGCCCATCAATACTTTTCCCTTAGCCACATGCGGCGCGCCGGTGATTCCGGTTTGATGAGGATCACAGACGGTTGCTTCCCACACCTGTTTTGCGGAAGCTGCGTCAATCGCGACCAGCCGGCAATCCCCGGTCCCTACATAAACCTTCCCTTCCCACACAGCGACACCAGCATTCGTCCGCGCCGAATACGAACCGTTAATTGCTTGATCCAGCCGCACTTTGGGATCGAATTCCCAAAGCAGTTTTCCAGTGACCGCATCCACGGCATACACCTTCGACAACGGAGCGCTTACATAGATCACGCCATCCACGACGAGTGGTTCCGCCACGACACCCATCCCGCTGTCAATGTCGAGTGACCAGGCCAGCCCAAGACCGGTCGCATTCTTCTCCGTGATCTGCTGCAGCGGACTGTAATGCTGCGCGTCAAATGTTCGGCCATTCAACAGCCAGTTGCTCCCATCGGCCACCTCCGCCTGCACCCGCCTCTCCGTGACATCGCCGCGCTTGCCCGAATTACCCGCCGAAGAACGAAACG
>JAUTWY010000068.1 GCA_030838305.1 Acidobacteriaceae bacterium | reverse complement strand
AACTGATTGTTGAGTTTATTGGAACGTTTTTCCTGGTCTACCTTGTAGGCTGCGTGTCACTGCAAGAGCACGTCTTGCTGGGTCCTCTCGCAATCGGAGCTTCACTGATGGTGATGATTTTCGCCGGAGGCCACATCAGTGGCGGTCATTACAATCCCGCGGTAACACTGGGAGCCTGGATTCGCGGGGCCTGTAGTGCCGTCGAGGCTGGCTTCTATCTCGTCGCGCAAGTGATCGGTGCAATCGTCGCGTCAATAGCCGTCGTCTTTCTCCTCGGTCATGGTTCTTCTCCTGCAGCATCGACTGTAACAGCAGCTCAGATAATGCTGGCCGAAGGTCTTGGTACTTTCGCCTTGGTCTACACGGTTTTGAATGTAGCGACGGCCCCGGCCACTTCCGGCAATTCGTTTTATGGGCTCGCTATTGGGTTCACCGTATTCGCTCAAGTCGTTGCTGTCGGAAATATTTCGGGGGGCGCTTTCAACCCAGCCGTGGCAATTGCCGTTCGGTTCTTGGGGCTCGCGAATGGATTGAATCTCTGGATGTATTGGCTCAGCGAGTTTCTGGGTGCCGCTGTCGCAGCGGTCCTCTTTCTCGTGCTTAATCCGGAAAAACCAGACGAGCCGTCGATAGCTTCCGACGAGAGCGCTCAGGACCAGACTAACCAAAGTATCCGCGCCGTATAGTGCCCCCTTAGAAGAAGTTTAAAAGAAGCGTTAGAATGCGTTAGAACTAACATGAAAATCAAAACCATATAACTAATATTAAAATATCCACGAATACCTGTCACCGATTACTCTGGATTACAGCAAGTGTATTCTTATTGGGAATTGCCGGATACTCCAACATGCCTGGCACAGCTGGCAGAAATAACACCGCGTTTGCAGCAACGACGACCGAAGCCTTGATAGGATAAGCGTAATAGGCTTGAGTCCGACAGCGTACAATGCACTGGATAACCCGCATCCGGAACCATCCGGAGGAGGAGCTATCGCTTCATCTAGTGCTACCTCATCCGGCAGTACGGCATCGAGTGGCACTTCATTCAGCGGTCACAGCGGGAAATGAGTCACAAACACGGGGGGGGCTTAGCTCGGAAAAACTGGCATTGGCGAAGCAGTCTTCATCTTCTCGACGCTCGGGGAGACACGTTTTAAGCAGCATGTCAGGCTGCGCGACCGCACAATATGGACCTCACCCCCTTGTCGGTCGAATCACAGAATATCAATACTAAACATTACCCAAAACTTAAGGAGATACATGCAAGAGGAAAAAACAACGCAAACCGAAGCGAAGTGTCCGTTCCATCACGCCAATGGCGTAGTAACGTCGAACCGGGATTGGTGGCCTGAACAACTGAACCTGGGAATTCTGCATCAGCACTCTTCGCTGTCGAATCCGATGGGCGAGGAATTCAATTACGCCGAAGAGTTCAAAAGCCTTGATCTGGATGCCGTGATTCAGGACCTCAAGACCCTGATGACGGATTCCCAGGACTGGTGGCCGGCGGACTTCGGGCACTACGGGCCTTTGTTCATTCGCATGGCGTGGCACAGTGCGGGCACCTACCGCATCGGTGACGGTCGCGGCGGCGGCGGCAGAGGTCAGCAGCGCTTCGCGCCCCTCAACAGTTGGCCCGACAATGTCAGCCTCGACAAAGCACGCAGGCTGCTGTGGCCGATTAAGCAGAAGTACGGCAGGAAGATTTCATGGGCAGATCTGATAATCCTCACCGGCAACGTCGCCCTGGAATCGATGGGCTTCAAGACCTTCGGTTTCGGGGGCGGGCGTCCGGATGTTTGGGAACCGGATCAGGACGTTTACTGGGGTGCGGAGACCGCTTGGCTGGGTACTGACAAGCGCTACTCCGGCGAACGCGATCTCGAAAATCCCCTCGCTGCGACCACCATGGGTTTGATTTACGTCAACCCGGAAGGCCCTGAAGGCAAGCCGGATCCAGTCGCAGCGGTCAAGGATATTCGTGAGACTTTCGGTCGCATGGCGATGAATGACGAAGAAACCGTTGCCCTGATTGCGGGCGGCCACACCTTTGGCAAGACGCACGGCGCGGGCCCAAGCTCCCAAGTGGGACCTGAGCCTGAGAGTGCTCCTGTTGAGGAGCAAGGCCTCGGTTGGAAGTACAGCTTTGGCACCGGTAAGGGCGCGGATGCGTTCACCAGCGGCCTGGAAGTCATCTGGACCGGTACGCCGACGAAGTGGAGTAACGACTTCTTTAAACACCTGTTTAGCTATGACTGGGAGCTAACGAAGAGCCCGGCTGGCGCGTACCAGTGGAGGCCGAAGGGTGAGTCCGGTACGGTGCCGGATGCACATGACCCCTCCAAACGTCACGCGCCGGCTATGCTGACTACCGATCTCTCCCTGCGCTTCGACCCTGTTTATGAAAAGATTTCACGGCGCTTCTACGAGAATCCAGACCAGTTCGCGAACGCCTTCGCCCGGGCCTGGTTTAAGCTGACGCACCGCGACTTGGGGCCGCGTGCCCGCTACCTCGGCCCGCTGGTGCCGGCGGAAGCGCTGATCTGGCAGGACCCAGTTCCCGCTGTCGACTATGAGCTGGTCAATGACAAGGACATCGAAGCCCTGAAGACCAAGGTTTTCGCCTCCGGCCTGCCCATCTCGCAGCTCGTTACCACGGCCTGGGCTTCGGCTTCCACTTTTCGCGGCGGTGACAAGCGCGGCGGAGCCAACGGCGCGCGTATCCGCCTTGCTCCGCAGAAAGACTGGGAGGTAAACCAGCCCGCAGAGCTGGCGCAGGTACTCGGCAAGCTCGAAGCGATCCAGAAGGAGTTCAATGCCGCGCGGAAGGGCGGCAAGAAGATCTCTCTGGCCGATCTCATTGTTCTCGCGGGCTCGGCTGCCGTGGAGGCTGCGGCGAAGAAGGCCGGTCACGACGTGAAAGTTCCCTTCGCGCCGGGCCGCACCGATGCTGCTCAGGAGCAGACCGATGTGGAGTCGTTTGCCGTTCTCGAACCGCGCGCAGACGGCTTCCGCAACTACGTGCGCACGGGGCTTGAGGGCTATGCTGCCAACCTGCTGATCGACAAGGCGCAACTGCTGACCCTGACCGCTCCCGAAATGACGGTCCTGATCGGTGGACTGCGAGCACTGGGTGCGAACTATGGTCATACCCAGTACGGCGTCTTCACTAAGC
>JAUTWY010000048.1 GCA_030838305.1 Acidobacteriaceae bacterium | reverse complement strand
TCCACTGCATAGGCAATGCACTGCGCAAGGACCGTGACGACCACGGCTACGCGCAACAGCAACAGGCCGACGCCTGGCCAGCCGCCCGGAAACGTGGGAAACATCCTTTGCAGCAAGCGCCTCCACGGTATTCTTCAAAATCGACGCGACGATACCGTGGCACAGACTACTGATTGCAGAACCGAAGTGAATCCCTAGTTCTCGGAATCTTTTCCTACCACTTTTGGGGACTGCCCAAATCTGACGGACCTAGGTCTTCAGAGTTGAATAATTCCGCGGCGTACGCCGATAGCGACCGCGTGGGTGCGATCACTGGCACCCAGCTTCTCCATGATGTGCTTGATGTGGACCTTCACAGTCTCTTCGGTAATGAAGAGTTTGTCGGCGATATCCCGATTACGGTTACCGCCGGCGATTTGGCTCAGGACTTCAACTTCACGACTGGTGAGAGCTTCGTCACTGTAATGTTCAGCCAGATGTGTCGCGATCTCGGGCGGAATACGCTTCTTCCCCGCATGGACCTGGCGGATTGTGTCGATCATATCTTTGGGAGGCATGCTTTTGAACATATAGGCGCGAGCCCCCGCTTCAAAAGCTCGCTGAATCTCCACGTCTCCTTCAAACGTTGTCAGCATGATAATGCGGGCTTCGGGAAACTTCGTCCGGATAGCGATCATGGTGTCGATACCACTCATGTCGGGAAGGCGGAGGTCCATGAGCGTCACATCCGGTCTGAGCTTGCCAAACTGCTCAATGGCTTGCTGAGCGTTTGAAGCCTCACCCACAACAACCATATCCGGCTGATTACTAATGACGGTACCGATACCCTCGCGCAGTAGAGGATGATCATCGACGCACAGGACGCGAATGCCGGTAGGTTGGTTCACTTTTGTTGTCCGCTCCGCGGCTTCTGGACGTTCTGCTCTATCTTGCGCAGACGAAATCGGTTGAGCCATCGCAGCCCACCACCCGAAGAGTATTGCCGGAAAGCGACGTGGCTTGGAACCGACAGTTCAACTTCGGTTCCGCCTCCTGGGCGACTCCAGACTTTGACTCTTCCGCCAATTCTCTCCGCCCGCTCGCGGATACCCGATAGGCCCCAGTGTCCGTCGCGCCCCGAGCGCAGCACTTCGGGGTCGATCCCGCAGCCATTATCGCGGACTAGAACCCGCAACTGTTTCTCCGCATATTCTAGTTCGACTTCGATGCCACTTGCTCGCGAGTGGCGAAACGCATTCGCCAAAGCTTCCCGGCCGATGCGGTAGACCTCATCGCGAATGACGGGATGCAATGGCCGGGCTGGGCCTTCGACAATCACACGAAAGTCGATGGGCTGCTCAAGAATGAATTCTTGTGGAATTCGGGAGAGAGCCTGTTCGAGATTGTCCGATTCGGCAGTCGGCGAGCGGAGGCCCCGAAGCGCCTTCCGGCCATCATCAATCACCTGTCCCATCAGCTCGAGAACACGGCTCACAATCGGTTTCGCTGCCGAATCCGCAGGCAAGCGATCGTCCGCGACATGAAGCTGCATGGAGGCGCTAAGAAATCCTTGCAGGAGCGTGTCGTGCAACTCCTGTGCAATTCGAGTTCGTTCCGCCAGCCGCGCTTCAAATTTCAAATCCAAGCGAGCTGCCACCTGACGGATATGCCATTGATACGTTGCCCAGGCGAGCGACCCAGCCGCCGCTACACAGAGAAGAAGAAACCAGTTGGTCTGGTAAAAAGCAGGAAGAAGAGTGAAATCCAGTGCGGCTCCCTTCTCATTCCATACGCCGTCGTTGTTGCACGCAACCAGGCGAAACCGATAGTTCCGCGGTTGCAAATTTGTGTACGCAACTTCCCGGGCGCTTACCGGCCCGCGCCAATCCGCATCAAAGCCCTCAAGCTTGTAGCGAAAGCTGACGCGTTCCGGGGCCGTCAGGCTCAGAGCTGCGAATTCGAATTGCAGTCTCTTGGTTCTTGGCCGGAGATGCAACCCTGAAGAAACAGGAAGCGTCTGATCATCGGCTTTGACTGCTTCGATGGTTACCGGAGGCGGCACGATGTTTCTTGGCAAGTACCGAGGGTCGACCATGGCGATGCCCTCGGTAGTGGAAAACCAAAGGCGTCCGTCCGCTGACCGTATCGCTGTTGGAAACGGCTCCCCTTGTCGCGGAAGTCCCCGAAGGCCGTCGGTTGCATCGAAAGATGTGAATTGCATCCGATAAGAGGACGAGCGCAGCGCCTTTTCCAGTTCCTGCGGATTTACGCGGAGGATTGCGAGGGCTCCCGCGAGCCAGAAAAAACCGTCGTCATCTTCCAGTATCCCCGACACCGAATTTCCTGGCAGCCCGTTGTCCTTGGTGAGCGTGACGAAGTGTCCCTTATCAAAGCGGCTTAGCCCGCCCTCGGTGCCGATCCAAAAGTTTCCTGCGCGGTCACTCGTAATTGCGAGCACTCTGCCGCCGGGAAGTCCGTCCTTCGAAGAATAGACGTGGAATTCTTCATTTTCACGAACTGCGACTTCTCCATCCTCGAATCCCAGCCAAACACGCCCCAGAGGATCCCCATACAGAACGCGGCACCGATATTGTGGGAGATTCACTCTGCCGCGGAAATCGGTCCAATTGCCGTCTCGCAATCGCAGAGGTCCCCCACCCTTTTCGCCTCCCCATACCGTTATCCAAAGGTTGCCGCCGGCGTCTCGCGCAATAGCATGTACCATTGCTCCCTTCTCGATGGGCGGGCCTCTTGTATAGGAAAACCTCCCGTCGACTCCCTCCGCGAGCTTGAAACTGCCTCCCGCCCAAACATGGTTATTTCGGTCTGCGTTCAAACTCAGAATGCGTGTCGAGTCTGATCTGGAGTAGAGCGGTAATTTCGAAGTAGTGATTCGTCTCTGGCGGAAGCGCTGGACGGTGTCGCGGGTATAACTGACAAACCAGACACTTCCATCCTGCGTTGGTGCCATTGCGATTTTCTGATCTGGAATCAAGCCTTCCCGGTTGGAGTAAGGGGTGACTTTGTTCTCGCGGAAACGATCGAGTCCGCCGGTTGTGCCAAACCATATATTGCCTTCACGATCCTCCAAGGCCGAATAGACCCCACCGCTGGAAAGGCCGTCACGAGTCGAGAATTCATCAAGGGCATTCCGTTCCAGTTTTTTCGAGTCAGCTACACGGCGAAGTCCCCCTTGAATGAGTCCGACCCAAAGGCTCCGATTGCTGTCAAAGAGAACGCAAACGGACTCCGCGCCGACTGCAATGCCTAGCTTCCGGCCACGTTGGCGCGTGATCGGTCGTGCTGTTCGCCCGGTTGTGTCAGCGATCCAAACCTCTCCGTCAGGAGCCTCGGCCATCATCCAGACCTGCCCAACGGCTTCTTGGGTGGCTGCAAAGCGTTTTGCGTTTGACGCAAGAGTGAGTATCGTGTTCCTCCGGACCGATTCCTTACCGAGTCCGAAGTCGAAGCCGTCTGTTGCCACCCAAAGGTTCCCCCGGCGATCAACGAAGAGTACTTGTGCTCCGGGAGCGGGGTATCCTAGTTCCGTTCCGACCTGGCGCCACCCGCCGCTGTCCAGTTTGCTCAGTCCGTATTGACCACCCGCCCAGATCGAACCGTTCGCGTCTTCAACAACAGACAGAATTCCGCCGGTTGGAACGCCATCAGCATGCGAATAATTCTTCAAATGGCCATCGCGAAGCTGG
>JAUTWY010000634.1 GCA_030838305.1 Acidobacteriaceae bacterium | reverse complement strand
GCTTGCGCGCGGTCGCGACTGCGCGCCGCGATTTCTCCGCGCTCACCGGGACCGCTGCACTATTTTCCGCCAACATTTATGACGTGCCGCAGCAAGCCCGCAACTCTCTCGACGAGATCAGGTCGCTCCGCAAGCAACGCGAGCAATCGCTGGAGGAGTTGGCCGACGCCCAAGCCACAGCCCTGCTGGCGGAAATTCCTGAAAAAAACGGCCGCAAACTTGTCGTCCGGACTCTCTCCGATCGCGACCTAAACTTTGTCAAGCTGCTGGCCCAGAAACTGACCCGTCAAGCCACTTCGATTGCGCTGCTCGCGACCAGTTCGCCGCAGCCCGCGCTGGTCTTCGCCCAGTCCGCCGGTCAGCCTGACGACATGGCCGCTCTGCTGAAACAGACCATGGCCAAACTTGGCGGACGCGGCGGCGGCAGCAAAGACCTTGCCCAAGGCGGCGTGCCGAGTTCCGAAGGCCTCGCGGATGCGCTCGCGGAAGCCGCCAAAGCGCTGGCAGCGTAACCTCGTGGCTCACTCTTCTAGCGCGACTTCGGGTGGTGGGAGCAAACACCAAGGTCCCTCACTTCGTGAGGGAAGACAACTTTAGAAACTAGCGTCACTCTTTACAGGCCCTAAAAAACAAAACCTCCACTGGACCGAAGTCCCATGGAGGCACTACCAAATTCTTTGATCGGAAGACTAAGCGACGCGATTTCGGCGCCCGCCCTTTTCCCACCACACTCGGGGATCCTCGGGACGGTTCAGCATCTGCGACAGTTCTTTCTTGATTTCAGCCAGGCGATTGGCGCGCATTTCCACTGCTGACTGGTCAATCTGGCTGTCCGCGGTCTTTAACGCCGACCGCTGGTTCATGTTCCGCAAATCCGTGATTTCCTGACGAAGGCTGGTGAGATGTTCCAGAATATAGGGCATATCTTGATGATACCGCAGATTCCTCCAGCCGCCGTATTATTCCGATCCTAGACTCGCTTCTGTACACGATTGTAGCGATGATCAGACGCTGCTTGCGAGAAATAGTTCAACCGAGAGTAGAGAATGTAGCTAGGTTTTGCGAGTATCCCCTTGGTCTATTGGAATCATCAGGTTAGCAGGAGAATCCGGTGAGGAACGGAACGAAGAAAGGCCCTACTCTCGCGAGCAGGGCCTTTTGATTCAAGCTAGCTAAGAGCTAGAAGCTAATAGCTGGTTTAGTACATGCCTTCCATGCCGCCGCCGCCGTGGCCGCCGCCGCCCATGGGAGCTTCCTTCTTTTCCGGAATCTCCGCGACCAGGGCCTCGGTGGTGAGCATCAACGACGCGATCGAGCCGGCGTTGGTGAGTGCGGTGCGCACTACCTTCGTGGGATCGAGCACGCCTGCCTTGACCAGATCTTCATACTCGTTGGTCAGGGCGTTGAAGCCGTAGTTGGTGTCCTTGGAGTCGAGCACCTTGCCGAGGACGACCGCACCTTCTTCACCGGCGTTTTCGACGATCTGCCGCATCGGCTCTTGCAGGGCGCGCTTCACGATGTTGACACCGATCTGCTCATCACCCTCGAGCTTCAGCTTGTCGAGCGCCGCAACGCAACGCGCCAGTGCCACTCCGCCGCCCGGGACAATGCCTTCTTCCACGGCTGCGCGAGTTGCATGCATGGCGTCTTCCACGCGGGCTTTCTTTTCCTTCATTTCGGTTTCGGTTGCGGCGCCGACTTTGATTACGGCTACGCCACCGACCAGTTTCGCCAACCGCTCCTGCAACTTCTCGCGGTCATAGTCGCTGGTGGTCTTGTCGATCTGGCTGCGAATTTCTTTCACGCGGCCTTCGATCTCGCTGTGCTTGCCCTTGCCTTCGACGAGGGTGGTGTTGTCCTTGTCGATGGTGATCTTCTTCACCTGGCCGAGATCGCTGATCTGCACGTTCTCGAGCTTGATGCCGAGATCTTCGGTGATGGCCTTGCCACCGGTGAGGATCGCGATATCCTGCAGCATCGCCTTGCGACGATCGCCGAAGCCGGGAGCCTTGACGGCGGCGACTTGCAGCGTGCCACGCAGCTTGTTGACGACCAGAGTTGCGAGCGCTTCACCTTCGACGTCTTCCGCGATGATGAGCAACGGCTTGCCGCTCTTGGCAATCTGCTCGAGCAACGGGAGGAGATCTTTCATCGAGCTGATCTTCTTTTCGTTGATCAGGATGTAGGCGTTCTCGATGGCGACTTCCATGCGCTCGGGATCGGTGACGAAGTAAGGAGACAAATAGCCGCGGTCGAACTGCATCCCTTCGACCACTTCCAACTGCGTTTCCAGCGTCTTCGACTCTTCCACGGTAATGACGCCGTCCTTGCCGACCTTCTTCATGGCTTCGGCAATGATGTGTCCGATGGTTTCATCGTTGTTGGCGCTGATGGTGCCGACCTGGGCGATCATTTCGCCGGAGACGGGCTTGGAGAACTTATCCAGTTCGCCTTTGGCGCGTTCGCCGGTCTTCTTGTCGAAGGCTCCACAGACGAGGGAGACAGCTTTCTCGATGCCGCGCTTCAGGGCCATGGGATTGGCACCGGCAGCAACGGTCTTGACGCCTTCGCGGTAGATCGCCTGGGCGAGCACGGTGGCGGTGGTGGTTCCGTCGCCGGCGACGTCGGACGTCTTCGAGGCAACTTCACGAACCATCTGGGCGCCCATGTTTTCAAGGCCGTCCCGCAGTTCGATTTCCTTGGCTACGGTGACGCCGTCCTTGGTGATGGTCGGCGAACCGAATTTCTTTTCGATGACTACGTTGCGACCTTTGGGGCCGAGGGTGACCTTCACGGCATCGGCCAGAAGGTTGACGCCGCGGAGGATCGCCTGACG
>JAUTWY010000633.1 GCA_030838305.1 Acidobacteriaceae bacterium | reverse complement strand
AGGGTGACAGAGTCTCGTTGCAGTTAGGGGCGGACACTATCTTGGAGCATCTACACCTATGACATCTGACCTTGCCTCCCGAATTTAAATCGGTAATCATGGGGAATTTCGTGCTTAACCCGATGATTCCACTAGCGGCGAGCGGTAGGGGTGTAGGGGTAGCCCTGATTCTTGCGCAACCACACAAACCGGCAGCCGCCCCGGCAAGGTCGCAGCAAACTTTATTTTCGTGAGCAAATCGACTTCGAATCCTCGAATCCTCCTACTCCACCTCGCCGTTCCTTCCGGGCACTAACGAGTGTTTCAAGGCGAGAATCAAGACAACTACTTGCGGCCGGAGCGATACTAAATTACGCTTCTTAGCCGTGATCGGTGCGTGGGGAGGAGATACCAGGGGCGGTTCCGTCGAGGCTTTCGTGAAGAGGGTTTTAATCCTCGCATTTTGGCCCTAAAGTGTGCCGACGCAAAAGGACTGTACCGAGTGTGCATGACTTTGCAGTTTCATCTTTGGAGGGGAGCACCGGAGGGGCTATAACCATCATAAAATCAACACGTTAGCTTTTTGTCAGATTTGGCACCCAGGGTGCTCGTATGGACAGCGCGGTAGCATTGCGCGCCACCCGCCAGAGGAGGCCTGAAGCCTCCAAGACATTGAATTTGGGCTTTGAGCATTATCAGGAGGAAGTAAGCTATGAAGCGGATAGTATTGATGGCGTTACTGGCTTTGGCTCTGCCACTGTCAGCTCTTGCAAGCAATGTGGATTTCAGCAATACCGGCGGAACTCTTTCCGGAAGCTCCGCAGGCCTAAGCCTCACAGGTTCTAACCTGACTGGAGTCACCGGCCTCGGAACTGGTACTTGCTCCACAGCAGCACCTTGCGGCTCCGTGTCCTTCACGACCGGTGCACTCGCGTCGGGCGACACAACCAACGGTGCGGTATTTAGCTCCGGTGGAGCTTTCACCATCACTGGCAATGGAACAGCTGGCCTTCCTGCCGGCGCCATCTTCACCGGTTCCTTTACCGGTCCGGTTACCTGGACGCCCCTCGGGACAATTGGCGTGGACGGAACAATCTTCTACACGCTCTCTGGCCGAGTCTCAGGCACCTACTACAACGGAACGACCGTAAGCGGCGCTACCGTACAAATTACATTCAACACCGGCACTGGTGGGTTTCAAGGGTCTGTGGCTCTGGGCAGCGGCGACACGGTAATCACTACCGTTCCTGAACCCGGCACTCTCGGATTGCTTGGAACCGGATTGGTTGGTCTGGCCGGAATTGTTCGCAGAAAGCTCAAAGCCTAAAATTAGTCTATCCGCCTCTCGAAAGCCCCGCCACTCGCGGGGCTTTCGTTTCTTCTACAGCGTGCTCGCGATTACCGCAGTAACCCTCATTCCCCGATTAGCATTGACCCCCACAAGGGCGGATACTTACATTCTCCACAGGGGGTCGCATGAAAGATATCCATGAGGTTTTACGGCAGAAGCAGACTAAATACGCCCAGCTGGGCAAACAGATCGAAATGCTCCAGCAAGCGGCGGAGAAGCTGCGGGAAGTGGCTCCCTTGCTTGCCGAGAATGACGACGAAGACAATGCTGTCCTGATGGAGGGCGACGAAGCCTCGCCTCACTCTGACAGCATGGCAGCGAAGGCGGGAGCTGGTTCGGGCACGGCGGCATCGAAGGCAGCCCGCTCCACAGCGCCGCGCTGGCCATAGTCTCGCCATGATGAGGCGAGGAATCTAGTTATGACCCTTCTGGCATTGCTGGTTTCCACTGACGATTCCGCTTCCGAGATCCTCGGCCGGGTCCTGCCGACCTACGGGATTGCGGTGGAGCGTTTCAGTGATCTCGCGACCGCCATCGACCGTTGCCACCAGCAAAGGTTCGACACCATCATCGTTGATTTCGAAGATCCAAAGTCCGCTGCGGAAGTGGTGGAAGAATCTCGCCGCTGGAATTCAGGAAATCCGACAGTTACGATTGCATTGGTTGCGGACCCGCGCGGCGTGCGCGATATTCTTAGCGGCGGCGCGCACTTCGTGCTCTACAAACCGCTCACCGAACAGAAAGCTAGAGCCAGCCTACGAGCTGTGGCTGCGTTGTTGAATCGCGAACGCCGCAGAGCTCACCGCGTTCCAGTGCAAGCGCCTGTGGAACTCATTCTGGCTGACAATCGTCCGGCCGACGGAATCCTGCTTGATCTTAGCGAGACTGGAATGGAAGTACTCACGGCCGAAGCTCAGGCTGCCGGAGATCTGCTGCATTTCCGCTTTCAGCTGACCGATGGAAGTGTCACAGTCCACGCCCACGGCCAAGTGGCATGGGCGAATCCAAACGGTCAATCGGGAGTTCATTTTCTTGAGTTGGACGATTCCACCAAGGCGCAACTGAAAGCTTGGGTACAAGCCGCATCGGGAACGAATTCCGCCGGAGCAGAGGAGGCGGTTCCGCACTGCAGGCTTACCGATTTGAGTTTAGGTGGATGCTATGTGGAGAGCGATTCCCCGTTTCCGGAGCATGCTCTGGTGGACCTTTGCCTGAAAACCGAAGAGATTGCGGTGCATACGGAAGGCTTGGTGCGGGTCGCGCATCCCGGTCACGGCATGGGAGTTGAGTTCCCTTCCCGCACGCCGGAACAACGCGCTCGCGTGGGAGATCTGATCGCGTTGCTTCGCAGTTGCTCTCAGTCGATGCTCGACCTGATTGTTTCTCCGCGCGCTCTGACCGCAGACCTGAGCCAATTTGAACACGCCGATCCCGCCGACGACGCCGCAGACGATGTGGAAGATCCTCTGCTCGAACTGCTGCGACGAGGGTCTGAACTGGATCAAGAAGAATTCCTCGAGGAACTTCGCTGCCAGCGATCGGGCGAGAGTGTCGCCACGTAATTCGAGATTTCCTGCCTGACGCTCTATCCTTCATTCATCGATTCGTTTTAATCGCAGAGCGAAACAAAACTCTCGCCAAGCCAGAGATCCATCCGTGCACCGTTTCCATTCTTATGCGAATATGTACAGCGACATGGAGTTTCCGCGCTCGGCGCGCAACTGGGAGCGAAGCTGGCATCAACTGCAAAATCCGGGCAAGGCGAGTCTCCTCCTTCGTCAATTGGCACATTCAGAGCACCAGGTGGCGGCCTGACCTGGACCCCACTCAGTGCGATCGCAGCGGCGGCATTCGCGGTTGAAATTCCTTTCTTTTTTTTAGGCAGTCCTTCCGGACACGATGTCGAATTCCATTTGTACTCGTGGCTGGAAGTTCTCTCCCAATGGAAACTGGGCACAATATATCCGCGCTGGGCGGCGCTGGCACATTTTGCCTATGGGGAACCGCGCTTCATTTTCTATCCCCCCGCGTCGTGGACATTGGGAGCAACCTTGAGCGCAATTTTTCCCTGGACACTGGTTGCCAGCATTTACATCTGGATTGTCCTTGTGGGCGCGGGCGCGTCGATGTTCGTGTTGGCGCGGCAATGGCTAGACCGGCGCGACGCAACCTATGCGGCGCTCTTGTACGCCCTTAATCCTTATCACCTGCTCATCGTTTACTGGCGAAGTGCGTTTGCCGAGTTGTTGGCCAGTTCGCTGTTGCCTCTGCTTTTGTTGCTGCTGCTCCGTTCGGAAGAAAAAGACCGAAAGGCCGCCGTGCTGCTGGCTCTAGTTCTGGCTGGCGCGTGGCTGATCAATGCTCCCGCGGCGGTGATGATCCACTACTCGCTGGCCTTGCTGATGGTGGTGATCGCGTGGCAGCGGCGTTCACCGCGAGTCCTGCTAGCAGGTTCTGCTGCGGTTATGCTGGGCGTGGCGCTTGCCGCTTTCTATCTGTTGCCTGCCGTGTATGAACAGAAGTGGGTCAACATTGAGCAGGCAGTTGCTCCCGGTTCGCGCCCAGTGGATAGCTTTCTATTTACTCACACCACCGACGCCGTGCACGATGCCTTCAACCATCTCGTGTCCTGGGTTGCGCTGGCTGAAATATTGCTGACCTTCGCGGCCGCATGGGCTGCACGAAGTTGGGGCAGCCGCAATCGCGAGCTGTGGTATTCGCTGGTAGCCTGGGCGACGGCATGCGCCGTCCTCATGTTGCCCGTGTCAAATCCGTTGTGGATTATCCTGCCGAAACTACAATTCATGCAGTTTCCATGGCGATGGCTGCTGTGTTTGGGAATTCCATTTACTTTGCTGACGGCGTTGGGAGTGCGGAGTTGGACCGCCCGGTTGGCCTTCTATGTGGCCAGCCTGTGCGTAATCACTTTAGCAGGGCAACATTTCCAGCCGCCCTGGTGGGATCAAGCCGCCGATCTTCGTGAGATGCAGGACAACATGGAGAGTGGCGCGGGCTACGAAGGCACGGATGAATATACGCCGGTGGGAGCCGATGCTTCGTCGGTCGATAAAGATGCGCTACGGGTAACGGTGGACGGACCGGCACATGCTGCGATTCGCGTGTCCCAGTGGAAGCCCGTGTTGAAAATCTTCACCGCGCAAATGTCCGCCCCAGACAATCTTGTGTTGCATCTGTTTGCGTATCCGGCGTGGCGGGTGAAAGTGAATGGACGCGAGGTCCAAACCGGTATGCGCGAAGGCACAGGACAAATGCTGGTGCCCGTGGAAGCGGGCCCGAATCGCGTACAGATTACCTTCATTCGTACGTGGGACCGCACGGCGGGGGCGTGGATTTCAGGATTCACGCTCTTCCTTGCAATAATTTTGCTGCAAAGGAATTCATTGCCCTCGCCCGTCTGAACATTGCGGTTAACTCGGAATGCGGAAACTCCTTATTGCAACTTCGAATCCGGGCAAGCTGCGAGATTTCGCCGGGGCGGCTCAGCGGCATGGAGTCGAGATCGCCGGAGTTCCTGGCTTCTCTTCCCTTCCCAGTGTCGTCGAGGACGGTCTGACATTTGAAGCCAACGCCCGCAAGAAAGCCGAGGCTTACAGCCAGCATGTTCCGGGAGAGATTGTAGTTGCCGACGACTCTGGATTGGAGGTTGACGCGCTAAAAGGCGCTCCCGGCGTGCATTCCGCTCGATACGCCGCGCCCGATCTGGAGAATAAGCAACCGCATGAAGCCAGCGCGAACATGGATGACAAGGCCAACAACGCCCGCGTCCTACGTGAACTAAAAGACATTCCCCGCGCACAGCGGAGCGGCAGATTTGTCTGCGTGCTGGCGGCGGCGCGGGATGGCAAGACGCTGGCTACGTTTCGCGGCACTTCGGAGGGAGTCATTCTTGATTCACCTCGCGGCACGAATGGTTTCGGTTACGATCCACTATTTTATTTTCCCCAGATCGAAAAGACATTTGCCGAGTTGAGTGCAGAGGAAAAATCCAAGTACAGTCATCGCGGCGCGGCTTTTAGAAAGTTTCTGGAGTGGTGTGACGATTCCCCCGGGAACTAACGGATGGTGGCCTGTGACGAGGAGACCGTCGAGCTTCGCTCAACTGGACAGCCGAGAGTGGCTGTCCTCACACGAGCATCTCGATACTAGTAGTGGCACGACCCAGCGGCTGAAGCCGTTTTTCTTAACGGGAGCAAGTGGCATCGCTGAAGCGATTCCCTGATATGAATCGTTGCCCTCAAGAGTGCACGTTTATCATGGTCCGCTGGAACTGTCGAAGTTCACACCGCGCTACTATCTTGGCGCTGTCTTTCTTGACTTCACTTCTTTCGCCGCCGATAATAAAAGGTTCTTTTGGCGTTGTTGAAGCGACAGGCACAAGCAATCATCAGAACGAACAAGAAGTCATAATAACGAACAAGAAATCATAAGGAGCGATTCTTGGCGTCAGCAGCCAGTTCTACCGCTCCACGCGTAGGTGACGGTGCGGTGAAAGGCGTGGCGCCGCTGCGCGCGGGGCAGGGTACGTCGTTTGTTTTGCGCCGCCTGCATTCGCTTTCCGGCATTGTCCCCGTGGGCGCGTTCCTGGCCGAACATATTCTGGTTTCCAACTCCACCGCCATCGGCGGGCCTGACGCTTACGCCCGGCAAGTGAGCTTTCTCGCCAATCTTCCGCTTGTGTTCTTCCTTGAGCTGTTTGGGATTTGGCTGCCGATTGCGTTCCACGCGCTCTACGGTTTTTATATCTGGTATCGCGGCGAAGGCAACACGATCGCCTATCCCTGGACCGGAAATTGGATGTACACGGCGCAGCGCTGGACTGGCGGCGTTGCATTCGCCTACATCGTCTGGCACACGTGGACGATGCGGTTCAGCGGGATTGACCTGCACGCCTATCCCAACGCTTCGTTCGGTAAAGTTCAGGCGGAAGTACTCCACACTTCGCTCTTCCTATTTTATGTGGCGGGACTGGTCGCCGCTTCATGGCACCTCGCATACGGCATCTGGCTGTTTTCGGCGAAGTGGGGAATCGTTTCCGGAGAAAGAGCGCGAAAGCGATTTCTGGTTCTGTGCCTGGCATTTTTTTTCGTCTTGACGGGAGCGGGATTAGCGAGTCTTACCTCGTTCCGGTCCCACCCGCAGCAGCCCATGGAGCCCGGGACCGTAGTCATCAATAACAGGCAAGTTACGGAAAGTCGATAAGGAACGATGGCAGCAGCTCCGAAAATTATCGTCATAGGCGGCGGACTGGCGGGGCTTTCTGCCGTCATCAAGATTGCCGAGATGGGCGCGAACGTCGATCTCTTTTCCATTGTTCCGGTGAAGCGTTCGCACTCGGTGTGCGCGCAGGGCGGCATCAATGCGGCAAAGAACCTGAAGGGTGAGGGCGACTCGACCTGGATACATTTTGACGATACGGTCTACGGTGGCGATTTTCTGGCGAACCAGCCGCCGGTAAAAGATATGTGCGAGGCGGCCCCGGGCATCATTGATTTGCTCGACCGCATGGGCGTTCCCTTCAACCGAACACCGGAAGGTCTGCTCGACTTTCGCCGCTTCGGCGGGACTTTATATAACCGCACAGCATTTGCTGGAGCGACCACCGGCCAGCAGCTTCTTTATGCTCTTGACGAACAGGTTCGCCGCTATGAGTCTGAAGGCAAGGTAAAGAAGTACGAACACTGGGAATTCCTCTCTGCGGTGCTCGACGGAAACCGCGTTTGCCGCGGCATCTGCGCCATGGATTTGCGCAGCATGGAAGTCCGAACATTCCCTGCCGACGCGATTATCATCGCCACTGGCGGTATCGGGGCGATCTTCGGCAAGTCGACCAACTCTGTGGTATGCACAGGTTCGGCGCAGTCGGCGCTCTATCAGCAGGGATGCTTCTACGCCAACGGCGAGTTCATTCAGGTTCATCCGACGTCGATACCTGGAAATGACAAGTTGCGGCTGATGTCGGAGTCGGCGCGAGGCGAAGGTGGACGCGTTTGGGTTCCGAAGACTGCGGGTGACAAGCGCGATCCGAAGTCGATCCCACAGAGCGAGCGCTGGTATTTTCTCGAAGAGTGGTATCCGAAGTACGGCAATCTCGTTCCGCGCGACGTGGCGACGCGGGCGATTTTCAAAGTTGTGTACGAGCATAACCTCGGCATCGACGGCAAGCCGATGGTGTACCTCGATCTGACTCACATCGACCGCAAGATTCTCGACCGCAAGCTGGAAGGGATTCTCGAAATCTACGAGAAGTTTGTGGGCGACGATCCCCGCGACACGCCGATGAAGATTTTTCCCGGCATGCACTACACGATGGGCGGCATGTGGGTTGACTTCAAGCAGGCCACGAACATCCCGGGCATTTACGCCGCGGGCGAGTGCGAGTATCAATACCACGGCGCGAATCGCCTGGGAGCGAACTCGCTGGTGTCGTGCATCTATGGCGGAGGCATCGCCGGCCCGAATGCGGTGAAATACGCACGCGGATTGCAGGCTCTGCCCGACGGCAACGGAGTTTTTGAGGCGGAGAAGAAGAAGCAGCAAGAGAGCAATGCCCTGCTCATGAATAACTCAGGTGGGGAGAATCCGTTCCGGCTGTGGCAGGAACTTGGGGAGCTGATGACGAAGGACTGCACGGTCATCCGCTACAACAAGAACTTGCAGCAGACGGACGCGAAGCTGGTCGAGATGCTGGAACGCTTCCGCAAAGTGAACCTCAGCGACCGCGCGCAGTGGGCGAACACCAGCGTGATCTTCACGCGCCAGCTTTACAACATGCTGCAACTCGCGAGGGTTATCGCTCAAGGAGCCCGGATGCGCGACGAGTCGCGCGGTGCGCATTACAAGCCGGACTTCCCGGAACGCGACGACAAGAATTTCCTGAAAACGACGAAGGCGTATTTTGCGCCGGATGCGGACGAGCCGAGGTTTGAGTTCGAGCCTGTGGATGTGTCGCTGATTCCGCCGAGGCCGAGGAAGTATGACGCCGCGAAGTGATTGCGTTTTGCGTGAGTAAGGGGATTTTTGTCAGGTTTGGAGAACCGGGAAGGGCACGAGTTCCACTCGTGACAGTTAGGATGCTTCTAGATTTGCGGCTTCAGCCCCTGAGGGCCACTGATCGAGCCTGAAACCGGGAAACGCGGAGCAATAACGACACTGGGTAGGGTCGCCCACAATGTGCCGCTCCACGGGATTGCGATGAATATAATTTCGATGATGCACGAAATCTACTGCATTGCGAATCCGATGATCGGTAAACCCGCGGTGCCAGATTTCCTGATCGCGTCCGATGACCGTCCCGAGTTCATGCGAGTATGCTCCCTTGATCAGCCGAATAGCTCGCTCGACAGTCGCGTCTATCGCCGGAGTCAGCAACAAATGAGCGTGTTCGGGCATGACTACGGAAGCGTGCAATTCGAATCGGCCCCCGTGGCGATACCGATAAACGGTCTGCAGAAAGAGACGCACGTTAGTTTCGACTACAAGCAATATCCGTCGATGATGCGTCGAGAACTTTGCGAAGGAAGTTTCCGGCGGGGAGATGAGTCGTCCAGGCTTCAAGGCGAAACCTCAGCGGCTGGAAGCCGCACTTCTCCTCCGAGCTTAACCTGGCACGAGTGGAACTCGTGCCCTTTCCGGTTCAACCGCGTTTTCAGTTTGGGAAAGAGTTCAGGTTCTTCAGGGAATAAATAAAATGCCCGACAGTAAAACCGTCCTCATCAAGATCAAGCGTCAGAACAATCCCACGTCCAAGTCGTACTGGGAAGAGTTTGAACTGGCCTGGCATCCGGGCATGAACGTGATCTCATCGCTGATGGAGATCGCCGCCAATCCCATCACGCGCGGTGGCAAGCAGACCACACCGATCACTTACGATTCCAACTGCCTGGAAGAAGTCTGCGGCTCTTGTGCCATGCTCATCAACGGAAAAGCCCGCATGGCATGCTCCGCGCTGATTGACAATCTCGACCAACCGGTGAAGCTTGAACCGTTTTCCAAGTTCCCTATCGTCCGCGATCTGGCCACCGACCGCAGCGTGATCTTTGAGAACCTCAAAGCCGTCAAGGCCTGGGTTCCCATTGATGGCACATACGATCTCGGTCCCGGCCCGCGCATTTCGCCGGAGGAGCAAGAACAGGCGTATCCCATTTCGCGGTGCATTTCCTGTTGCTGCTGCATGGAGGCTTGCCCGCAGTTCAACGAGGACACGGGCTTCGTGGGCGCGGCGACGATCGCCCAGGCACGGTTGTTTAACATGCATCCCACGGGCAAGGAACTGGAACGCGAGCGTCTGGCGGCCCTGATGGGCGATGGAGGCATCCAGGAATGCGGCTATGCGCAGAACTGCGTGGAGGTCTGCCCTAAGGATATCCCGTTGACTAAGGCCATCTCCGAAGTGGGCGGCGCGGTTATGAAACAAGCCTTAGGTGACCTTTTCCGGCGCTGATTTTCGTCACTCCTGCCACAACTTGGCAACCCAGTTCGGCATCGAACATCAGCTAAACGCTTGCTGGGCGAGCACATGAGTCAGTGGTAGTGCCCGCGCGGGGATGGCGTTTCGCGTGCATCTATCCATGGTGAACGCGTTACGGAGAAGAAATAGTAACCACTGGTAACCAGAACACCGGTCCCCAAGGGTCACCTGCTCTGATAACGCTCGTAATGAGAAGCCTGCAATCTTTCATAGGACCGCTTGACAGCATGGCTTAGAATGACGGAACCGTTGCAGGCTGGCCTGCGGCAGTCTACGAGACAATTTTTGAGATTTAAATCACAGCGCCAACTGGCTCTTCTTTCGTTGCTGGCTTTCGCCTGCAGCCCCCTTTTTGCGGCGACTACCACCAGCACGCACCGCCACGCAACCCATCATCGTTTTCACCGCCTGCACTGGACGCGGTGGCATCCAATGTTTCGGCCGTCTCACGAATCGCTCTTGCTGCAGAATGCCGAAGTTGACCGCCTGGAATTGCCCCGCATTCAGGATGACGACGAACTGGAAGCGTTGAAGTTTAGTGGAGCGCTGCTGCCCATTATTTCAGGCGAGACTTTGCGTTTTGATCCGCGACTCGATCCTTCGCGCCGCTACTGCCGTCCGTGGACACGTGATTTTGTGCAGGATCTTTCACAAGCTTATTATCACCGGTTTCATGAGCAGATTCAGGTGAACTCGGCGGTGCGTACGGTGAAGGTCCAAAGGAAACTGCGCCGGCATAATCGGAATGCGGCTCCGGCTGAGGGCGACACAGCTTCGTCGCACCTGGCTGGACTTACGGTCGACCTGCAGCGCCGCGGCATGAGCCCGGAGCAGATTCACTGGATGCAACATTACCTTTTCTACATGAAGGCTATTGGCTTGGTTGAGCCTGAAGAAGAGCGGCATCAGTGGGTCTTCCACATCATGGTTTCAGGCCGCTACGCCGAGTGGCGCGAATCCCAGGATGTCGTTCCCATGGAACGGCCCGAACCTACTACCATGACGGCCGATGCCGTCTCCACGAAATAGTCCTCGTATAATTCACTCGACATGATTGTGCTGATGGCGGGACTGCCGGGCACTGGCAAGACCACGCTCGCTCGCGAACTGGCTTGGCGCACCAGAGGCCGGGTGATTGGCAAAGACGAGATTCGGCAGGTACTGTTTTCGGCAGACGAAATTGAATACTCCTCCCGGCAGGATGACTTCTGCTTGCAGGTCATGCTGGAAACCGCCGGCTACCTTCTGAAGCGGGATTCGAATCGCATTCTGTTGCTGGACGGCCGGCCATTCTCGCGACGCTACCAGATCGATAACGTGGTGAGCGTAGCTGCTGCGCTGCATCAGAGCTGGCGCATCCTCGAGTGCGTATGTTCGGAAGACATGGCTAAGCAACGTTTGGAACACCAAGCCATGTTGGGGGCGCATCCCGCGAGCAACCGCGATTTTCAACTTTATCTCGAAGTACGCTCTCGCTTTGAGGCGATCACTTTGCCTAAAACTGTGATCGACACGGGTAATCCGCTGCCAACTTGCGTGGAGCAGGCAGTGGCAGCTCTTCGCTAAGTCACTTTGCTGGGTGCGTGATTTCTTCTTCCAGCTTCGCACTTCGCCTTATACAATCGGTGACTTGCTCGCGGCTTCGAAGCGGGCAAACAACCTATGACTCGTCTGCGCATTCTCCTGCTCGCATTCCTTGTCGCTGGCGCTCCAGCGGCGGCGCAATCCTCCAATGCTTCGGATAAGGCGGTCACTGCCAAGGCTCGAGCCATTCATGATTCAGCCATTGTCGTTGACACCCACGCCGACACGCCTCAGCGCTTTCTTGATGAAGGCTTCGACATTGGCTCAACCGATCCTCACGACATTGGACATGTAAGTCTTGAAAAAGCGCGGCGCGGGAATCTTGGGGCAGAGTTTTTCTCCATCTGGGTCGAGCCCGAAACCAATCAAGGTCACTACGCGCAGCACACTTTTGATCTGATCGACTCCGTCTACGAGCAGGCGGAGCGCCATCCTGACCAGATGATGATGGCGTTCTCGGCGACGGATATCGAGCGCGCTCACCGGGAGCACAAGCTGGCCGCTCTGATGGGCATCGAGGGCGGACATTCGATTGAAAACGATATACATTTGCTGCGCGATTACTACCGCCTCGGCGTTCGCTACATGACGCTCTCCTGGTCGAACTCCAACGAATGGGCCGACTCTTCGGGCGATATCAGCGACGTAAAGATTCAACATCACAATGGCCTCACCGATTTCGGCAAGCAGGTTGTGCTGGAAATGAACCGGCTGGGAATGATGGTTGATATCTCTCATGTCGCCGACAAGACATTCTTTGACACGATCGCCATTACGAAGGCTCCTGTGATTGCATCGCACTCCTCCGCACGTGCGCTGGTGAATCATCCGCGCGATATGACCGATGATATGCTGCGCGCCATGGCTAAGAATGGCGGAACGGTACAAGTAAATTTTTTCTCAGGCTTCCTCGACGAAAACTATCGCAAGGCCATGGAGGCGCAGAGTAAAGACCAGGCCGCGGCGATCCAGAAGTATGTCGACTCATTGAAGGCGCAGGGCAAGCCGATAAACTACATTGAAATCGACCGCATGGGGCGCGAGTGGATGGCGAAGATTCCGCGGCCGCCGCTGAAGTCGTTGATCGACCACATCGATCACATTGCGAAAGTTGCGGGCATGGATCATGTTGGCCTGGGCTCCGACTTCGATGGCGTGAGCGGCGCAACTCCTCAGGGAATCGACTCTGCCGCCGATTTGCCCAAGATTACGCAGGCACTAGTTGATCGCGGATATAGCGCTGAAGACATCAGGAAGATTCTTGGCGACAACCTGCTGCGGGTCTTCCGCCAGGTCGAGACGGTGAGCCGTGAGATGCAGGCTAAGCCGCCATCCCATTGATCGTTGATCGTTGATCATTCTTCGTTGATCATTGACGCTTCCGCTGTCGTACAATGCAACGTTGCGAATAATCTGCTGAGCACATTTGTGCGGCCAGCTAGGAGTAATCATGCGTAATGTCTTTCTGGTTTCGGTTTTGTTTCCTATGTCTGCCCTTTCGATTTGGGCGCAATCGACGACCAAGGCTGCGCCAGCGGCCAAGCCTCCCGTTCACCATGCGGCGGCGGGCCAGCCGACCGCGATCATCGAGACGACCGCGGGCAAGATGACTTGCACGCTATTTCCTGATAAAGCTCCAATTGGTGTGGAGAACTTTATTGGCCTGGCGACTGGAACGAAAGATTGGAAGAATCCGGTCAGCGGCGCTGCAAAACATGGTGTACCGCTTTACGATGGAACCATTTTCCATCGTGTGATTCCTGGCTTCATGATTCAAGGCGGCGACCCGAAGGGAGACGGGACGGGCGATCCGGGATATAAGTTCAAGAATGAGATTTCTTCTGATCTGCCATTCGACCGGCCGGGTCGTCTCGCCTATGCGAATTCCGGCCCCGATACGAATGGCTCGCAGTTTTTCATTACAGAAGTTGCCACGCCGCATCTGAACGGAAAGTACACTCTGTTCGGGCAGTGCGACGAGGCGACTGTGACTCTGGTCAAGCAGATTGCGCACATGGCCACCGATCCCAGCAATGACCGTCCGTTTCGTCCAATTAAGATCATTCACGTCAAGATTGATCGCGGCGGCGCCGCAACGCCAGCGGCCAAACCCGTGACGCCGGCGAAAAAGCCAGCGGCGGCCACGCCGAAGAAGTCGCCATCGAACTGACCCGAACCACTGGGGACAGCCACTGCTTCGGCTGGCTTTGAATTGGCTTTCGGCTTTCCCGCCTGGCGAAGCCCGGCAGCACCATGAAGCACCAACGAGCAGTGAACATCGCGATCTGAACATCGACATCTGAAAGGACTAATATGACGCGTCAACCCGGACTTTACGCCACATTTGAGACCAGCGAAGGCAACATCGTGTGCCGCCTCTTCGACAAGGAAGCGCCCAAAACCGTAGCCAACTTTTTGGAACTCGCGGAAGGTAAGCGCGAGTGGACGCATCCCTCGACGCGGAATAAATCCAAAGACCGCCTTTACGACGGGACAATCTTTCATCGCGTGATTCCCGATTTCATGATTCAGGGAGGCGATCCGCAAGGGACAGGTATGGGTGGTCCCGGCTACCAGTTTGAAGACGAAACCAAAGGTTCACCGCACAAGCTCGACAAGGCCGGAAAATTAGCGATGGCGAACGCAGGCCCGAACACCAATGGCTCGCAGTTCTTCATCACGGTAGCGCCGACTACGTGGTTGACGGGAAAGCACACAATTTTCGGTGAGGTAGTGGAAGGGCAGGATATTGTTAAGAAGATTTCCGAAGTACCGCGCAGCAGGCAGGATAAGCCGAATAAGGATGTGGTTGTGAAGAAGGTGACGATCGAACGCGTCTGACAGGAGATGCCCAATCTCCGGCGGTGGCCCAGTTTCGCGGCGACGACCGAACCTCGAGCTTCGCTCGACGGACAGCCGCGGGCGACTGTCCCCACATGAGTGTCTTCCACACGAAGCCACCACCCACTCTCCCCAATCTCCCCAATCTCCGGACGGCTTGAGGGTCAAGCGGATGCGATGGTAAGATAAGGCTATAGATTTCTAAGCGCCCTCGCCTTAGAAATATCCAGACGGGAGATCCCTGTCGAGCCACGTCGTATTTCTGCCACAGATCATTAGAAAGGAAATCCCTTCATGCCTCGCTTCAGGCGTAATTTTTGCTGCTCGCTGCTCGCTTGCTTAATCCTCCCACTAATCTTTGGTTTCACCGCTGCCTCCAGGAGCATTGCTCAAACGGAAACAGGTGCCGGCATGGGTGTGCCCACTGCCCTGCCGCTTCCCGCGCATGTGGTTGTTGTGATCGAGGAAAATCACGGGTATTCGCAGGTCATTGGATCGCCGCAAGCGCCTTATATCAACACTCTGGCGAGCCAAGGCGCTTTATTTACGAACTCGCGGGCGATTACTCATCCCAGCCAGCCCAATTACCTGGCATTATTTTCCGGTTCCACGCACGGTATCATAGACGATTCCTGCCCTCACATGTTCTCGTCGGCGAATTTGGGAAGTGAATTGATAGCGGC
>JAUTWY010000632.1 GCA_030838305.1 Acidobacteriaceae bacterium | reverse complement strand
ATCGGCGACCTTCACATCGGCTCAGGCAATCTATTTCTCATTGCCGGGCCGTGCGTGATTGAGAGTGAAGAACACACCATTCGCATGGCCGAGATCATCAAAGGCGTGACCAAGGCGCTGGGCTTTCCATTTATCTTTAAGGCCAGCTATGACAAAGCTAATCGCACTTCGATCCGCAGCTTTCGTGGACCTGGCGTGAAGGATGGCCTGCGCATTCTGAAAAAGATCAAAGACCAAGTCGGGGTTCCGGTGCTCACGGATGTCCACGAGGTGGCTGATGTTGCGCATGTGGCGGAAGTGGTGGACGTGCTGCAAATCCCGGCGTTTCTCTGCCGCCAGACCGATTTGGTAGTGGCAGCGGCGCTTAGCGGGCGGCCGGTGAACATCAAGAAAGGTCAATTCGTTTCGCCCTGGGACATGCGGCACACGGTGGAGAAATGCCGTGAGGCGGGCAACAGCAAAGTTTTTCTCACGGAGCGCGGCACCACCTTCGGCTATAACAACCTGGTTGTGGACATGCGCTCGCTCTCCATCATGCGGAAGTTTGCGCCGGTGGTATTCGACGCGACACACTCGGTGCAGCTTCCGTCTTCGCAGGGCAATGACGGAGGTCCAGCGGTTAGCGGCGGGCAACCCGAGTTCATTCCCGTCCTGGCGCGGGCTGCGGTCGCCGCCGGTGTGGATGGCGTTTTCCTCGAAGTGCACGACAATCCCAAGGTCGCGAAGTCGGACGGGGCGAATGCGCTGGAGTCCACCAAGCTGCGGGAACTGTTGAAGGAATTGCTGGCGGTGAGGCAGGCGCTGGATGTGGCAAGGGCCACGCCGTAGGATTTTCTTGAAGGTGTGGCGCGGGCACTTCTGCCCGCGAACTCCAACATGAGCACACAGCAATGCAGCAACCAGACTCTCCGACAGATAAATCGGACTTGAAACCTCAGTTATCCTGAACCTTTCATCCTCCACCGGGTTTTCGTGGGCAAGAGTGCCCGCGCCAGACGGTCTCCGTGGTAGATTTGAATCTCCGCATGAAGCAAGTCGCCAACTGGGCTTTGAACATCGCAACCATGCGTGGGGCGAGCTATGCCGATGCCCGCATCGTCAGCCAGCGGAGCCGTGCACTTACTACGAAGAATGGGAAGGTTGGCAGCGCATCTGACTCGGAATCGGCCGGAATGAGCGTACGCGTGATTGCTGATGGCTCATGGGGATTCGCGGCGACCGAGAACCTATCGCAATCCGGAGTTGAAGCAATTGCTGCCCGCGCGGTCGAAATTGCACGCGCGTCGGGGCAGGTGAAGCAGCATGATGTTCGCCTCGCCCCCGAAAAGCCCGTGACTGCGGAGTGGACTACACCTTATGCCATCGATCCATTCACAATATCCGTCGGCGACAACATCGCTCTGCTGCTGAGGGTCGACTCCGAACTGTGTGCCGTTGCTGGCATCACCCTGGCGGAAACCAATCTCAATTTCAACCGTGAGGAGCAATGGTTTCTATCATCGGAGGGAAGCGACATCCATCAGACGAAGTATTCCGCCGGAGCGGGCTACACGGCATACGCGTTTGCGGGCAACGAGATTCAGAAACGTTCGTATCCTAATTCTTACGGCGGACAATGGCAGAATAAAGGATACGAACTGATCGAAGAGTTGAAGCTTGTCGAGAACGCCCGGCGCATTGCGGAAGAAGCAGTTGCGTTGCATCGTGCGGACCAGTGCCCTGAGGGCACCTTCGACATTATTCTCGACAGTTCTCAGCTGGGGTTACAGATCCACGAATCCATCGGCCACCCCATCGAACTCGACCGCGTGCTGGGAATGGAGGCGAACTTCGCCGGCACGTCGTTCCTCACGCTCGACAAGCTGCGCACGCTGCGTTACGGCAGTGAGCTGGTGAATGTCGTCGCAGACGCCCGCCAGGAGCACGGACCCGGGCTCGGAACCTTCGCGTACGACGACGAAGGTGTTCCGGCGCAATGCACCCCGATCATTACCAATGGGCTGTTCACCGGGTATCTCAGCTCGCGCGAGACCGCGCACACGATCGGGGAAAATCGGTCCGGCGGAACTCTGCGCGCCGAAGGCTGGAACCGCTTGCCAATGATCCGCATGACGAACATCAGCCTGCTGCCCGGCGCGAAGCCGCTGAGGCTCGAAGAACTGATTGCCTCGACCGACCACGGCATTCTGATGCAGACCAATCGCTCCTGGTCGATCGACGACCGGCGCTACAATTTTCAATTCGGCTGCGAAATCGGCTGGGAGATCAAGCATGGCAAGCGCGTCCGCATGGTGAAGAATCCGTCGTATTCCGGAATCACAACTGAGTTCTGGAATTCGCTGGACGCGATTTGCTCGCGCGATGAGTGGACGCTTTGGGGCACCCCGAATTGCGGCAAAGGCCAGCCGCAACAGGTGATGGGCACGGGCCACGGGGCGGCGCCGTCGAGGTTTCGTGGGATCAAAGTGGGAAGCGCTTATAAGAGCATGTGACATCTGTCACAGCGTATTCGCACTATATGCGTTAGTGCTCCGCATTCAGCCAGTGCAAGGAGTTGCCGAATGAAAGGCTTTAGCGATTTACAAGTGTGCACAAGGCGCATTCGCTCATGTTAGCTTCTTCCCGAAGCACAGGTGGATTTTCGAAACAAGAAATGTATGGTATGACCAGCCAAATTCGGAGATGCGCGGCCTCAGTCGCCGCCAATATTGCCGAGGGTTGTGGCAAGCGGGGAAACGGAGAGTTCCAACGATCTCTCCACATAGCTGCAGGGTCGGCCAGCCAGCGAGACTGAACGATTGGCGAACTGACTGGTGAGTGCTGATTGCTGAAATGCTAACTCAAAACCAAGCTGCCGGCATCTTCGATCGCATCAAGAAACTCTCGACTGCCGATGAAGTCGAGGTGCTGTTTTCCGGTGGACGGTTTGCGCTCACCCGTTTCGCGAATAACACCATCCACCAGAATGTAGAAGATGAAAATCATGTTGTATCGGTGCGTACAGTTTTCGATGGGCGCACGGCGCGCGCCACCACAAACAAGTTTGACGACGAAGGCTTGCGGCGGGCGGTTGAATCTTCAGAAGCACTCGCCAAGGTCCAGCATCCTGATCAGGATTTGCTGCCCATGCCTGATAGTTGCGAAGCGATGGGCAGCGCGGACGAGGGCGTCCGCTCCACACAAGTTCCGGCACGCTACTTCGAACAGACCGCGGCTCTCACGCCCCAGCTTCGCGCCCAAGGCGTAAAGAAGATTGTCGAAGTGGCGCAGAAGCACAAACTCACCACGGCTGGAATCTACTCAAGTTCTGAATCGGTGGAAGGCATTTTCAATTCGCGCGGCTTGAGTCATTGGCACATTCAGACTTTGGCGGAAGTTTCCATCACCATGCTGGGCGCGGATTCCTCGGGATGGCAGAAAGCTAACTCACCAGACCTTACCAATGTTAATCCGCTCACGATGGCAGAGACCGCAGCGAAGAAGGCGCTCGACTCGGCGCGTCCCGCCGAGTTTCCGGCGGGGAAGTACACGGTGATTCTTGAGCCTTCCGCAGCGCTCGATATTGTCGGCTTCATGTTCTGGGATTACTCCGGCATGTCGATTCTCGACCAGCGTTCCTTTCTGACCGGGCGCATCGGCGACAAACTTTTCGGGGAGAACATCACTATTTGGGACGATGTCACCCATCCCCTTCAAACCGGATCGCCGTTCGATGGTGAAGGGATGCGCCGCTTGCGTCTCCCGCTGGTCGAGAACGGAGTCGTCAAGCGAGTGGTTTATGCAAGGGCCACGGCTGAACGCATGAAACGTTCCGAACAGAAAGACAAAGTCGGCCCCATCGGACCTACCGGCCACGGATTCCCTTTGCCCAACGAAATGGGGGAGATGCCGCTCAACATCGTTTTCGCCGCGCCGCAGAATCCGCAAACTCTCGATGAGATGATCGCCTCTACCGAGCGTGGCGTCCTGGTCACAAGGCTGTGGTATATCCGGGAGGTCGATCCCTACGAAAAGATCGTCACCGGCATGACTCGCGACGGAACATTCCTGGTGGAGGGCGGACGAATCAAGCAAGGCGTCCGCAACTTCCGTTTTAACGAGAGCCTCATCCATATGCTGTCGAACGTAGAAACGATGAGCGCGCCCCTGCGTGCCTGCGGCGAGGAGTCGTTTGACATGGTGGTGCCTGCTATGAAAATCCGGGATTTCAATTTCACGGAAGTGACCAAGTTCTGAGCTTGCAGCATTTTCTCTTCCCCTTGAGTGGGTATCTTTATCAACACTTTGCGTGGGCTTTCACCGTGCCTGTGAATGCTCTCTAATCCCATCATCCAAAAGCAGTTAGCACCCTTACGTTCCATGACTTCAGTAACTTTGCACACCTGATTCCCGGGTGTAGTCTGCCTTCTGAGTCACTGAAAGTCGGAAGAAAGGTCCATCGAGCCGTGGCAGCCGAGGCGGGCAAGGAACTGACGATTCCACAGCAGGCAGAGGGCAAGCACTATGCCGCAATGCAGAGTGCGCCGCGGTTTCCCCTGCAGCTGGCTGTGGAGGTAGTGTCGCAGAGCGGAACTTGTGCCGCGGAGACGCGAAATATCTCCGCCAACGGCGTGCTCTTTGCGATGGACCGCGATGTGGCAGTGGGCTCGATGGTGGATTTCACCATTCTGCTTCCGGGAGAAGTCGTGGGTTCGCGTCGTGACATACAAATTGACTGCCATGGCCGTGTGGTTCGGAGCTTTGAAGATCATGGCCGTCGCGCGGTTGGGGTAGTGATCGACGAATACCATTTCGAGCGGGCATAGGTGCAAACAAGCTAATGGCGGGCACTTCGGTTAGCGTCGGAGAAAATCACGGCGTTCACAGGAACAGCGGCAACGGCCAGCTGATTCGTGTGATTCTGGCCGATACGCAAGC
>JAUTWY010000630.1 GCA_030838305.1 Acidobacteriaceae bacterium | reverse complement strand
CGGGTTGAGAAATCGGCGACGGCTTCTGACGCGGCCCGCAACTAATGTGGCGATGTGGAGTAAAGAAATGGTTAGGCCGCCAATCGAGGCGGCCTTACGTTGTCGGCTTCCCGGTATTGAGAAGTTGGGAAACGGCGGTGACAAGTTGGGCAGGCGCAAACCGGCTTGGTCAAAAGGATACTGTTGGGAACTCCTGCGAGCCCCAATCGTCTGCACTGTCGCCGGTCATGTAGACGACGGCGCGCCACGCGGGGCCGCGCTCGGGCGGCACGCAACATCATCGGTCCGTTCGGCGACTTTTGGAACTGCTCAGCACAGTGATCCACAGGTCCTACGTCGGCGGCTGTAGCCCGCTCTTGATCCAACGCATCGCTTTATCGGTTTTCATTGGATCGGACCTGTCGCAATCGCAACACCGGAACGTGCGCTGTCCCCCGCCACCGGGAGGCAGCACTAGAGCCAGATTAGCCCCGCACTTCGGGCAAGTGAGTCGCTCAGCCTTCCCCATGACGTAAACTTGCCGCCGGAACGGCGACTCGTCCATTCCAAATAAAGTTCAACCGGGAGAATTCTTTACCAGCCTTGGGTCAGCCGTCAGCCGATCCTCCAGTTCGACGATCAGGTCTCGCACGAGCCGCTCAGCCAATGGGTCATCGGTCTCGGTTGCGAGAAGCCGTAGCTGATCCAGCCGATGATGAAGGTCTTCCGGCGTTAGGTCCATCTGCCGGCCCTCCTGAGAGTTCAAGTCAGGTGACGGACTTATGTTTCTGGAACTCGATAGTTTTCGTGACGATCAGTCTTGAGCCGCCGCTGATCTCAACCCAGCCGCGGCTTTTCGTTTGCCGACGTCATGAACTTCGTTGGATCGGAGGGCACCTGCGCGTCGTACACAAGGCCGCACGAGACGCATCGCAGGGTGAGGAATTCGACGCCGGGCCGAAGCTCGATTGCACTCTGCACGGTGGCGCGGGACCGACAGCGGGGACACCGCGTACCGCTCAGGTCCATCCTGCTCAAGTTTGCCATCGTCCCATCTCCGCTGATCCCCTGCCGAGTTCCACTTCTAGTTCCTGAATGAACCCGTCAACCCGCTCTTTGGTGAGAGGGTCAACAGGCAGGGCGGCAACGCGACGGGCCGCCGCGAGACGCCGTTCGAGTTCTTCTTTTTGGTCTGCTTTGAAATCGTAGTCGTTCATGGCCGCTCTCCTGTCCATTGCGGAAAGCGGCCCGGCAGCCCCGAGACCTCTCGCTTCCGGTCCCCTGCCCAGCAACTCAACGCGAAGAACGTCAATTGGTTTCCGTCTGCCCGCGCGGGCCTGATCGGAACTAGGAAGGCGGCTCAAACCCCGGCGACGCCAGCCACTCCTTGACGTTGGCGAGAGCGCCCAAGGGGGTGTAAGTTGCCAGCAGACGCCCCGGGGCCATCAAGCCACGTCTGGCAGCGCGAGGGTGACTGGCCGCGCGCATGATGTGCGCGAGGCCCAGCGCGCCGGCCTTGGTGCGCTGGGCCGACAGCGTGCCGGGTCAGGCAAACCGCCAAATCGGTCCAGGTGCGCGATAGCAGCCTCGAGGCTCTCGCATTCGACGGGATCGCCTGCAAGAGCAGGCCGTCATCACGCCGGGCAAGCGACACGGTGACGTCGCTCCGGCCGCTTTTGATTATCAGGTATGCGTTCTCCGGGCGGCCAGAACAAAAGAACGTGGGAAGACGTTGAGGTCTGAAATGCAGGATAACCCATGCGAAGTTCCCTCAAGCTCGACCAAGGCCACAACGATGCAATTCGTGCGGAAGTAGGAGACCGCCTTCGGGTCATTCTGCTCCGGGGAACAGCCTAAGTTACCATCGCGCATTCAGCACCTGCTTGATCGCCTAAGCAAATTGGACGACGAAATCGAAAGGACAAATTTGCCGTCGATCGTGCCCTCCACGGTCACAACGAAGATAAAGGGTTTGCGCGGTTCATTGCGGCGACGCGCTCATTGACCAGCACGCCGGTCATCGCGCGGGCGGATCGCATCCACAGCCGGGCTGTATGCACCGCGCGGCGTTAAGTTCTCAGCGTCACTGCTCCGAAGGTCAGCCAGGAGAGCTACCACAGCTCCGGGGCCTCTTTTTTATGTCAGCAGGTCACCAGTTTCTTGTTCTAACGCTCTGTAGCGCGCGAGCCGCTCGTCACGCTCTTCACCGAACTCATCTAGCTTCCGCAAATACACTAGTCCAGCCTTTTGCAAGGTGTCCGGGTTGCGCTCGCCATCTTCACAAAGGTTCGTAAGATACCGATGAGTGTGGTGAGTCCGGTCGTCGTCTTCAATCACTTATGAAGCAACAAATAAGTGCGCCAAGCAGGAGCGCACGCAGCCTCTGCCGCGCGAATAGTCATCGCCATGTCTCCTCTTGTGATAGAGAAGACGTTGCTCGCCTTTTTGTTCCGGTGGAACTGCCGTCCAACCGCCGGGTCCAAAGTGCCCCAGTACCAGTATCCGTACAGTGGTCCCCCGCCCCAGATGAAGTTCGAAGTCCGTATTTCAACGGAAGGTGATGTTCTCTTACGAATTGAAACTTTCGCCAAGGTACTGCTAAGCTCCACCCGGGCTGCGTGCGAGGGGCGGGGCAAATGCCCATTACTCGGTTGCTATCGGAAAGCTCCTTATCTTTGGAGCCGGACGATATTCGTCGTTTGAAGAAGGCTTACAACCGCGCATTGCGCTCCCTCTCTTTAGTAGATCGCAACGATCCCCTCACAGAGCTCATCGCCAAAAAGATCGTGGAGATACGGAAAGCAGGCGTTACCGACCCCAACGAAATTTACAAAATGGCGATCAAGGCTCTCGGAATACCCTAGATCCCGTTTGGGGTAGTGAGCTTTCTGCTGTGCAGCGCCTCGCCTCGCCCCCGCGCATAGTGCGCGATCACCTCTGAATTCGGTCCAGAAACCTGCGAAAGCGACAAGGTCGAACGGGAGCAAACCGCGCGGGTTCATCAATTGCGCCTTCTGTGACCCAACGACGGATACACAAACTATCTTCAATTTCTTAACGGACTTGGCCATCTACGTTTTACGTAACCTGGCGCGATTGGTACGGTAACCGACATACGGAATGAGGTTGGCGCCGAGTCCGATTAGATGTGTGTGCCGAAAACCTAAGGTCGGGGCTAGTCGGCCGATTCATTCAGAGTGATGGGTAAAGATGCTTGAGTTTTATACGGGCATTTTGGGTTGAGAATTGCCAGTTGGCCTTGGTGTGGTTGGCATTGCGGT
>JAUTWY010000629.1 GCA_030838305.1 Acidobacteriaceae bacterium | reverse complement strand
ACACGTATTCGTCCCTGCTGGCGGCAACTAAAGCAGATATCAAGGTAATGCAAGAGTTGCTGCGTCATGCTTCTAGCCGAGTCACATTGGATACGTACACTCAAGCGGTCACAATCCACAAACGAAGAGCTCAGAGTAGGGTCATTCGCCTGTTTCGCGCACCCGCGGTTGCGGCCGCCTGATCTGACTGAATTGCATGTGCCTTTTTGTGCCTACAAGAACAGCTCCGGATGCCCGAAAACACTCGCGATTAGGCAAACCGGGCAAAATTGGCGACGGAGTTGTGCCTTTTTGTGCCTGCGCCAAAAGTGGCCGTTCCCCGTAAGCTCCTGAAAAGATTTGGCGTCCCCGACGGGATTTGAACCCGTGTTACCGCCGTGAAAGGGCGATGTCCTAGGCCAGGCTAGACGACGGGGACGGCTGTGACGTGGATGGATGAAGCAACACTTGATCGTAGCAACCCTTTGAAGGCCTGTCAAAATGGGGGGAATCGTCCGCAATTCCACTCGACTCGTTTGATTGGAGCAGAATGTTGTTCGGGGAGCCGCTGAAGGAGGAATGACGTTCGCTTCGTCGATGCTATTTCTACCATCTCGAACGCGATGAATTTGCCCAAGATTTATTTCTCTTGATGCTGATTTCCAACGCTCCCCGAACAATTTAGAATTATGAGACCGCATGCTGGGCGCGGATCACAACGGTTCGAGGCGATCGTGTCCGATCCACTTTATCTGAGTCTTTGGTTTTCCGATTTCTCCGGTCCGGAAATGTTGCCGCACGCATTTTCCGTGTTGCAGCAATTCCCTTTCTCGGCGCAGCGTCCGGGGATTAGTTACTTTGCTCTGCATCCAGTTTCGTGGAATGAGGCTACGGTGCTCGAGCGGCGATTTCCCGGCGGCATCGATCCTGGACAGGCTACCCTGATCGCCGCCGAACTGGTTCACGACGATTACGCCTACGTCTTCGAGGCTTATTGGGATTTGTGGACCCCAGATCCATCTGGAGCGAACTGGGTGCTCGAGCCTGCGACCGTAAGGTTCATCGTTCAGGGGGAAGAATTCGACGAAGGAGCCTACCGGCAGACGGGACACATCGAAATAGATTTCGGGCTGGATTCATTCTTTCTGCAACCCGAGACTTCGCTTAACGATCAAACTCGCGCCAAGATCCGCGACAACGTCGCGAAGCTGGTCGAATTCTCGACCAACGTGGAGAAAAATAGCGGGACTAACACGCGACTGCTGTGGTCGGAGTCAGAGGAGAGCCTGGCGCAGAAACTGATCGCTCGCCTGCAAAAAGTGCAGTAAGCAGGAAAGATCGAAGGACATGGGGACGGTAGAATTTACGAACCTTATTCTTTATTCTTTCTCAGTGTCCTCCGCGTTTTCTTCGCTTTTCATTTCGTTCTGCCGCCCTCAACTTTCAAGGCATCGGACGCGCCAGCTTGCGCCGCCGCCAGTCGTGCCGTTAGCACGCGGTAAGGAGAGCACGACACATAATCCATTCCCACCTGATGGCAGAACTCCACTGACGACGGGTCGCCGCCGTGCTCGCCGCAGATTCCCACCTTCAGCTTGGGAGTGGTCTTTCGTCCGCGCTCAATCCCGATTCGCACCAGTTCGCCTACCCCATCGCGGTCGATGGAGGCAAACGGATCTTGTTTCAGAATCCCTTCGGCGAGGTACGTCGGCAGAATCTTGTTTACGTCGTCGCGCGAAAAGCCGAACGTGGTCTGCGTGAGGTCGTTCGTGCCAAACGAGAAAAACTCCGCCTCTTTAGCAATCTCGTCGGCCACCAGGCAGGCGCGGGGCAACTCGATCATTGTGCCCACCAAATAATCAACCTGCCTTCCCTTCTCTTTGAACACTTCTTCCGCGACCCGGCGGACGATGGATCCCTGATTCGCCATTTCTTTGACCGTTGCGATCAACGGAATCATCACCTCCGCATGAGTTTTTACGCCTTTTTTTTCCGCAGCCACCGCCGCTTCGAAAATGGCACGTGCCTGCATCTCTGTGATCTCAGGATACGTGATACCCAAGCGGCATCCGCGATGTCCGAGCATGGGGTTGAATTCGTGCAAGTCTTCAACGCGAGACAGCAACAAGCGCAAGGCCTTCAATTTTGCCGAACGCGGCTTGGTAACCTCTAGGATTGCAATTTCCACCATCAACTCCTCGCGCTTGGGCAGGAACTCGTGTAGTGGCGGATCTAGTAAGCGGATCGTCACCGGCAGACCCGCCATTGCCTTGAACAAGCCGAGGAAGTCGGCGCGCTGCATGGGCAGCAGTTTTTTCAAGGCCGCGCGCCGATCCTTCTCGTTGTTCGCGAGGATCATCGCCCGCATGTGCGCGATGCGGTCTTCGGCGAAGAACATGTGCTCGGTGCGGCACAGGCCGATCCCTTCGGCGCCGAATGTGCGTGCCTGGATGGCATCGCGCGGGATATCGGCATTCGCCCGCACGCCGATCTTGCGAAACGGTTCGGCCCATTTCATCAGCTTCTGCAGGTCGGCATCATCGGACGAAGCCTCCAGCGTGTTGAGCTTCCCTTTGATTACGCGGCCGGTCGTTCCGTCGAGCGAGATCCAGTCTCCTTCTTTGAATACCTGCCCTTTGGCGCGCATCTCCCCGGCGCGCTCATCGACCTGAATGTCGCCCGCGCCCGCGACGCAGCATTTCCCCATGCCGCGCGTGACAACGGCCGCGTGACTCGTCATGCCGCCTCGCGACGTCAGAATTCCAGCGGCGACTTCCATGCCCTGAATATCTTCGGGAGTGGTCTCGGCGCGCACAAGAATCACTGGATTCCGGGTCGCGCCATGACCCGCCTTCTTTACCGCATCTTCAGCGGTAAAAACAATCTGCCCTACGGCCGCACCGGGCGATGCCGGCAGTCCAGTCGCAAGCACTTCAACTTTTGTGCTTTTCTCATCGAGACGCGGCACCAGGAAATCGTAGAGTTGGTTCGGCTCGACCCGAAAGATTGCCTCGTCCTTCGTGATCAGACCTTCGTCGACCATCTGAAGCGCCACTCGCACAGCGGCGCGTCCAGTGCGCTTGCCGTTGCGCGTCTGCAGCATATAGAGCTTGCCATCCTGGATGGTGAACTCGAAATCCTGCATGTCTTTGTAGTGCTTCTCGAGCCGCGTTGTGATGTCGCGCAACTGGTCGTACACGTGCGGCATGATTTTGTGCAGTTCGGAGATGTGAACCGGAGTGCGAACGCCAGAGACCACATCTTCCCCCTGCGCGTTCATCAGAAATTCGCCATAAAACTCTTTCGCGCCGGTGGCGGGATTCCGCGTGAAACCCACCCCGGTGCCGCTGGTCTCGCCGAGATTGCCGTACACCATGGCTTGCACATTAACCGCGGTGCCGAGCATGTCGTCGATGTTGTTGATGCGGCGATAATGCTTGGCACGATCGTTCTGCCAGGAACGGAACACAGCGTCGCGAGCCATGACGAGTTGCTCATGAGGATCCTGCGGGAAGTCGCGCTTGGTGTGTTTCCTAACGACCCTCTTGTATTCCTCAATCACTTCCTTCAGAGCCTTTGCATCAAGTTCAGTGTCGAGCTTCGCCTTCTTCTGCTTCTTTTTCGCATCGAACACCTCGTCGAATGAGGACTTCGGAATCTCGAGCACGACGTTGCCGAACATCTGGATCAGGCGCCGGTAGGAATCAGCGGCGAAGCGCGGATTGTTGCTACGCTTGGCCAGCGCCTCGACGCTCTTATCGTTCAATCCGAGGTTGAGAATCGTATCCATCATGCCTGGCATTGAAAATTTCGCACCCGAGCGCACGCTCACCAGCAACGGATTCTCACCCGTACCGAGCTTCTGACCCTGCAACGCTTCCAGCTTGGCGAGCGCCTCCTCCATCTGACGGTCGACTTCTTTCGACACGCCGCCGTTCCGCATGTATTCGCGGCAGGCTTCAGTCTGGATGGTGAAACCCGGAGGTACGGGGAGGCCGGCGTTCGTCATCTCGGCCAGGCCGGCGCCCTTGCCACCGAGATCATCTTTCATCTTGCCGTTGCCATCGGCTTTGCCTGCGCCAAAAAAGTAAACGTACTTCGTTGCGGGTTTCTGGCTTTCCTGCAGGTCAGTTTCAGGGAGGGTAATAGTCGCCATAAATGAGTCCTTTATCCTAGGGTTTCGCTTGGCGTAGCGCCTTCAGCGCTGCGATAAGAGCTTGCTTATATTTTATGCGTTGCCTTCCGTCACTACCTCTGAAAAATCGGCAATGGTTGAGAATTCCCTTAGCAGGATTCTCAGGAGCGCCAGACGGTTGGCTCGTACTTTTTGATCCTCCACCATTACCATAACTTTGTCGAAGAACGCATCAACGCGCTCGCGCGCGGTCGAGAGCAGCAACAGCGCCTCGCGATATTCTTTCTTCCTACGATGCGCCTCGATTTTCTGGGCGTGAGTCTGAAGGAAGGCGGCAAGGTTCTCTTCCTCAGGTGCCGAGTCAGGCAACGCTTCAAACTGCTTTGCGGGCGTGATCCCCTTTTCTTCGGCCTGTTTCAGAATATTTCGCATGCGCTTGCAGGCAGCACCGATCGCCAGAAATTCAGGCATGTGCAATACCTGTTTCACTGCGTCGGCGCGCGCCAACACGTCCACGACATCGTCAGCGTCCGCGGCCAGCACTGCTTTGACCACGTCATACGTATGACCAAGCACATCCTTCAAATAAAACTCGAGACGCTCGCGGAAGAAAGTCTTCACGGAGTCTCCGAACTTCGCATCATCGACAAACTTCTTCTCCGCTTCGGATTCCTGATATCCAGCCCGCGCATCCCGCATCAGCTCACCCAACCGCAACGGAAGCTTCTTCTCTGCGACAACCTTGACAATTGCATTCCCTTGCCGCCGCAGCGCAAACGGATCCTTTGACCCGCTTGGAACCAATCCAAGGGCGAACATTCCTGCAATGGTGTCGGCCTTGTCACCGACCGAAAGCACCGCGCCCTCGATCGAGCGGGGCACAGCATCTTCGGCAGACACAGGTTTGTAGTGATCGTAAATCGTGTCGGCTATGGCGAATCGCGTAGCTTCGGGCAAAGTAGGATCGAGCTCCTGCGCCCGTGCATACAGCCCGCCGACAATGCCCTGCAATTCGGTGAATTCTTTTACCAGTTCGGTAGTGAGATCGCCCTTTGCCAGGCATGCCGCTTTGTGAATCACGCCGGGACGAATCGCCATCCCGCTCTGCTTGATGATCTCACTGAGCCAGCTGCATAAACGCTGCACCCGCTGCGTCTTCTCGTAGTAGGTGCCCAGATCTTTCTGGAAGGTAACGTGGCGGAGCAGTTCGAGCCGCTCCAGCAGCGATTTTTTCTGATCGGTTTGCCAGAAGAAACGCGCATCGTTGAAGCGCGCCCGCAAAACGCGTTCGTTGCCGTGCCGGATCAATCCCTCGGGATCGCCATCCGTATTCAGCACCGCCAGAAAGTGTGGCAGCAGCCTGTGGCCGGCATCTTCCACCGCAAAATATTTCTGATGGTCTCGCATCACGGTGACCAGCACTTCTTCCGGAAGCACCAGAAACTGGGGATCGAACCCTCCGAGGATTGCAGATGGAAACTCTGTGAGATTCACCACCGTGTCGAGAAGAGACTTGTCTTCCCGCCACCGCGCTCCGGGAATCGTGCGGGTGGCCGCGTCCAGCGCTTTGCGAATCTGTTGCTCGCGCTCGGCACGTCCCAGAACTTTGGCTGTGCGTAGCGCATCCACGTAGGCTGATCCGGCCCGCGGAATCGTCACGGCACCGTGGGACAAGATTCGGTGCCCGCGCGACGTCTTCCCTGCCCAGATCCCGTCGAACTCCAGTGGAATTATCTCTCCGTCGAGCATTGCCACCAGCCAGCGCAGAGGACGCACAAAGCGCTCGCCCGGCTTTCGCCAGTACATATTCTTCGGCCAATAGATCGAGGAAAGTTCCTTGGGAAGGTTCTCCGCGAGAATCTCGGCCGCGCTCCGGCCTTTCTTGGTGACTTTCGCGATCAGGTATTCGCCTTTCGGCGTCGTGACTTTGTCCAGTTGCTCGACCGGCAGCCCAGCCTTCTTGGCGAACGCATGCGCAGCGGGAGTAGGCAGCCCGTCTTTATACGCTACATGGACCGACGGGCCGGTGATTTCTTCCCTCAGATCGGGTTGCGCCGGGGAGATTCCTTCGGCCATCACGGCAAGCCGCCGCGGAGTATCGAAATGGCTAACTGCACTCGATGCCAGCCGTTCGCGGCTGAGCATGGCGCTGACGCGCTCACTCAATTCCTGCGAGGCGGCGGCGATCATCCGCGCCGGAATCTCTTCGCACCCGATCTCGAGTAAAAAGTCTGGCATGAGCTTCAAACCGTAGCGCCGGCGTCTCGCCGGCTGTCCCGAGAGCGTCCCGCTCTCGGGCGTGTCAGTTACAACAACTGCCCTTACCTTACGATCCAACGGGCGACAACTTCTCGTGCTTCGACTTTCTCTCGCGGACAGGCGCAGGCTCGTCTGGGTCCTTCGAAGCGGCCGGCTCAGCCTTCTGCTGATCCACCCACGCTTTGGCGATGCCCACGGCGAGTGCGCGTACGCGCGCAATCACGCCCACGCGCTCCGTGACCGAAATCGCGCCGCGGGAGTCGAGGATGTTGAAAAGGTGCGAACACTTCAGACAGAGATCGTACGCCGCTAGAAGCGGAAGCCGCGCCTTATCATGCGCGACCCCATCCCCTTCAGGTTTATTTATCGCGAAATCCGCAAACTTCGCCAGTAGTCCCTGGCACTCTGCCTCGTAAAGATCGAAATGCTTCCAAGCTCGCTCAACATCCGCCAACTCAAAGTTGTAAACGGAAAACTGTAACTCATCCGCCAAGCGAACGTCGCCATACTTCACTTCGTGTCCGGTCTCGGGATCGCGCGCCCACACGATGTCGTAGATCGAATCCACATCCTGGAGAAATGCGGCGATGCGCTCCAAGCCATACGTGAGCTCCGCAGAAATCGGAAACAAGTCAACCCCGCCACACTGCTGGAAGTAGGTAAATTGAGTGATCTCCAAGCCATCAAGCATGACCTGCCAACCCACGCCCCAGGCGCTGAGCGTAGGAGCCTCCCAGTTATCTTCCTCGAACTTGATGTCGTGCTGGCGGAGATCAATGCCAATCGCTCGCAGCGATTCTAGATACAACTCTTGTACATGCTCCGGCGGAGGCTTCAGAATCACCTGCAACTGCGTGTGTTTGAACAGTCGATTCGGATTCTCTCCATAGCGCCCGTCAGCGGGACGCCGAGACGGCTGCACATACGCGACTTTGTACGGCTTCGGGCCAAGCACTCGGAGAAACGTTTCCGGGGCCATGGTCCCCGCTCCTACCTCGACATCATACGGCTGCTGCAGCACGCATCCGCGCTCCGCCCAAAATGCCTGCAGCCGCAGGATAAGTTCCTGAAATGTCTGCGAATTGGGCTTATTTTCCTTCACAGGCTGTATGGGAGCGAACAGATCAATCTCTGATTGTAACGGATGCCGAAGCCAGCCGTCAGCCGGTGGCTAGAACCCGCCTTTCTCCAGCATCCCGGCCGTCACTAGCTTTTTCTCAATATGCCGCTGCAAGATTTGGATCAGAAACTTTCGCAGGTCGGCGCCCTGCGACTTTGGCCAGGTCAACTCCGCAAAACTCTCCACGGGAGCACGAAACATCTGCGCCGCCAGCGTCCGCGACTCGCTTGAAATCTCAGAGGACGCCAGGCGCTTATCGTCGGGACACATCAGGCCGTCGGCCAACGCGTGAAAATAAGCGCGGCTTCCGTTCAGGCCGCGGCCGCAGACAACGCATTCCGTCAATTCAGGCAGAAAACCCACGAGCCGCGTCAGCCACAGCTCGAAGTAGGTGACGGGCATCCAAACACCATGGCCAGTCATGGCGTGCAGGACTGAAAGCGTGAGCCGGAAAACTGCGTCGTTAGCTTCGCGATCGGGCAGTAGTTCGTCGAGCAATTCGGCCACGTGCGCCAGCGCCACGGCGCGCGCGTAACTGACTTCGTTCGCCAGGGGAGATTCCAGCACTTCGCAGGCATCCAGGCGCGCCAAGTCCTGACCCTCGCGAACGTCATAAAACGCTCGCACATAAGTCAGCGGTTCCAGCGCTCCGCCAAAACGCCGCTTCGACTTCTTGGCCGACCGCGCCACGCCGCGCACTTTGCCCTCCGCGCGCGTGAACAGGGTGACCAGCAGATCGGCCTCGCGCAGCGGATACGTGCGCAGCACGATCGCTTCCGACTCCATCAGTGCCATGGGAGTCTCAAGTTCAACTTAGCGCATGATTGTAACGGAGAGGTCGCGATATAGAAACTGAACAATGTACTGCAGCCACGCGGGAAGCAACCGAAAATAAATAAGGACGATCGTGAGGGTCCGAACGTCGCGATTTCCTGGCGACACTAACCCATGATCGTCCCGAAGTCACTTCTATAAAAGGCTTACAAGACCCACAGTAGCCGCCCCTCGACAGCTGCTCAATACAGCGAATTCCTTAGCACGAGAGTTCAAAATACCACGCTGATTTCGCCTTCCCCCCGATTGGCAGGCAACTTTACCAGGACTTTGGTGTTCTCTTGTGTTGCAACTATTCGCGACTCGGGAGGGAATGTGCATAGACCAATATGGGTGATCGTCTTTCTAGCGATGGGGATAGCGATGGTGGGCTGTGGCGACAATGGATCAAGTTCCACCAACATTAACGGGAACTGGAGCGCGAGCCTCACGGATTCGCAAAGCGGCCCAGTCGTCTATGCTTTCAGCACAACGCTTACTGAAACTAGCGGAGGCTCAGTGAGTATTTCAAATTTCAGCTTCACTTCGACCAATGGTTCGTGTTTTGTCGAAGGACAAACTACGGAAACCGGTACTTTCACCCTCAGCGGCGATTTTAATGGCAATGTGAAAGGCACATTTGGAATGACCATTCAGTCGACCACGAGTGGCGGTTCGCAACTAACCCTTCAGGGTGGCGTCGGCTCCAATAACACAATCACCGGCACATGGAGCTTAAGCGGATCAACCTGCACCGGTTCGGGAAACTTTACCTTCACCAGAATGTAAGCGAGCAAAAGAAAGGGCGCGCGCCCGGCGATAGGCGCGCGCCCTTCTTATGTAGAAACATTATCTCTATATCTCTGCTATCGGCCAAAGTACGCGGCGTTCTTTGCGGTGTACTCGTTCCACTTCTCCGGCAGATCATCGAGCGCAAAAATAGCGGAGACCGGACACACCGGCACGCAGGCGCCGCAATCGATGCATTCCACCGGATCGATGTAGAGCAAAGGTTCGGCGGCGTGCTTGGGATCATCCTTCTTGGGATGAATGCAATCCACCGGACACGCATCGACGCATGCGGTGTCTTTGGTGTTGATGCAAGGCTCTGCAATTACATAGGTCATAAGATTGTGGGTCTCCTGGAAGCTATGCAGATATTTTACTACTACGACAGCGTCTCCGCGAACCGCACATTCTAGCAAGAAACGCAGGCTGCGGTACAGGATTATGAGGAGTGGCGCGACTGGACGGGCTCCGGGGGGAAAGGAAACGGCCAGCAGCATCCGCTGCCGGCCGTTTATCATTTCCCCGGTTTGCGATTATCGGTGCCCGCCGCCGTGGAATCCACCGCCGCCACTGTGGAATCCACCACCACTGCCGCCATGGAATCCGCCGCCACCAGATCCGGCCCGGAAACCTCCGCCCGAACCGTGCGCGTAGCCATGTCCAGCGTAGCCGCCACGGCCGTAGTAACCACCGTGGCTGTATCCACCGCGGCCATAATAGCCACTGCCACTGTGGCCATAAAAGCCCCGTCCGTTAAAGCCGCGACCATAACCCCAGCCGCCGCGACCCCAATATCCGTGATACCACGGGCCTGCGCCGATAAAGACCCCGCCCGCAAACCAATCAGGACCATAGTAACCGTAAGGCGCGCAAGCGTAAGGATAGTAATTGTAGTATCCGTACTCGCACACTGGCGCGGCGCCAATGTAGCCCGGGCCAAATCCCACGCCCACGCTGACTTGCGCCTGTGAGTAGGCCAGCGGCAGCATCAGAACGCCCACCAAAGCCAGATACTTTAGATAACGCATGGTGAAACCCCCTTTGTCTCAGGTCCGCCACTCTAACCCACAAAACCTCTCGGACCTGCCGGCCTTCCAGATCTTTTTTTTTGATCTGAACTGCCTACTTATTTGAACTCGAATCGACCAGAAAAGTTGCAAGTTTCGGAGTGGCTGATTTCAGCCACCCCGCCTGAAATCAACCACTTGCGGAGCTTCAGGGTTTGGAGTCCGCGAGAGATGTTCCGGAGAGCTACGCTGTTACGAAGGTCTCGCTCGGCTCGTACTCAACAATGTAACCCGCTACCGCGCTTGCCGCGACAGTGAACGGTGAAGCGAGATACATCTGTCCCGGACCGCTGCGCCCGGGGAAGTTGCGGTTCTGCGCGCTGATCACCACCTGCTCAGGGCGCGTCGAAACTCCCGGCCCCGCGTTGATGCAGGCTCCGCAACTCGGCT
>JAUTWY010000628.1 GCA_030838305.1 Acidobacteriaceae bacterium | reverse complement strand
AGGCAGCGGTCACTCCTAGTTCGTCGTCATAGGCTCCCAGCAGTTGCGCGGTGGATTTCACCAGATCGGTGCCAAGTAAAAGTGAGTCGCCGGGTTGAAGAATACGGCGAACTTCGGCCAGGAATTGAATACCAGCGGGGCGATCGAAGTTTCCGATGGTGCTCCCCAGAAACAACACCAGAAGGTGCTGCCCGACGCTGCGATGCCCCGCGACATCGAGGAGGCCATCGAGATACTCCTTCTCGAATCCAAGGATGCTGATGCAATCGATATCGCTGAGTTCCCTTTCGCACATTTTTAAGGCCGCCCGAGAAATCTCGATCGGATAGTAGCGCGTCAGCTGGCGACGGCAAAGGGCTTCCAGAATCTGGCGAGTTTTCTTACCGCTGCCACTGCCGAGTTCAGCCACAGCCACGGGACGAGCGAGCCGGTCGACGATGTCATAACTGTGGCGCCGCAACAGACGCTCATCCGCTCGCGTCAAGCCGTATTCCGGGAGATGACTGATCACTTCAAACAATGCGGAACCTACATCGTCGTACAAATACTTAGAAGGCAATTCCTTCTGGCCCGGCTTGGTGAGGCCGACGCGTACATCCGCCGCGAATTCGAAGCTTGTGTTCGGTGTGATAGCGTGAACGAGCATGTCAAGTACTCCTTGTCACAATCAGCGCTTTACGCAGCGAAATCCGGTATAGATGTATTGGTAGTGCGCCTGGAACCAGTTGCGGAACGTGCGCCGCAACATGCATGCTGCCGTGCGTGTCGATCCGCCCTTCATGACGAAATGCTTGCCATCAAAGAAATCAGCGGAATAGCCGCGGTAAAACGGGAAGGGCTCGAATCCGGGGTATGGAGCAAACTCGGTGGAAGTCCACTCCCAGCCGTTGCCCAACATGCCATCAACGCCGAACGCGCTCTGACCTTGGGGAAACGCATTCACCGGCACGGGATCCCAACGCTCAAAATCGAAGTTGCCAAAGCCCGCATTGGGTTGCACCGCTCCCCATGAAAATCCCCGCTCTTCGCCGTCCGGTGTGCCATATGCGGCGCGCTGCCACTCCGCTTCGGTGGGCAGCGACTTCCCTGCCCAGTTGGCATAGGCTTTCGCTTCTGCCTGGCTTACGTAAACTGGCCAATCAAGAGGTAGCGGAATTTCGTTGAACATGGTGCGATATAGCCACTGATTCCCGTTACGTTTCCAGAAGGCTGGCTGAGTGAGTCCCTGCCCCGACCTCCAGCTCCAGTCATCGTCACTCCAAAAGGCTCGCGCCTCGTAACCACCAGCAGCGATGAAGGCGAGATAGTCGCGGTTCGTTACTTTGTACCGATCGATGGAAAATGCGGAGACGTTTACAGTATGCGTCTCGAATTCATTGTCCCAACCGAACTGGCCGCTCTCGCGCGAAAGACCGAGGGTAGCGACCCCAGCGGGAATCTTGATGCTGCTCGAAATGACTGGAGAGGTAACGACGTCTGGAACTTCGGGTTGCGGAATCTTCTTATGCAGCGGCAACTGGTGCAGCATGTAAGCCAGTGTTTCGGCGTGCATCAAACGATGCTCGATGGCTACGTTGAGCAGAGTGCTGAGCGGGAACCCATTCGGGCCGGGAGGAACAGAATCCGTAAGAGCATCTGCCAGTTTTTCATCCAGAACAGAACGGATCTTGCTAACGTACTTCCGCACTTCGGAAATCGATGGCCAGTCCGACGCCTGATCGGCCGGAAGTCCACCGCCGACCGGATCGATGCCGAAAGCAAAGAGCCTGTCAAACTCAGCATGAAAACTCTTCAGCCCGAGCACCCGTTCGTGGAACAGATTCCAGTCAAAGGCTTCCAGATGGCCGATGTAAAAGATGATGCGGTGACGCTCGGCAATTGGTCGTTCATAGAGAGAATCCGGCTGGACGATAGCAAACAGGTCGTCCGTGCGCTGGCGAGCGTCGGCCATTCTCTCGATCAGATCGTGACGGACAGCGGGGTCGCTCTGTGTGGCAAGCATTCGGCCTCCCTAAACGGTGTGAGCGGACGGACTTTCACTTAGGCTATAACAATTCGTAAAATTCTAGGTGCCGGTCAGCACGAGTAACATAGGGTAATGTACCTACCGGTATTTCATGTCGATGCTTTCACGGCTAAGCCCTTTGGAGGCAATCCAGCTGCCGTTTGCCCTCTTGCGGAATGGTTAGATGACGATTTACTACGTGCGGTCGCATTGGAAAACAACCTTTCGGAGACCGCGTATTTAGTACCCCGCGACGATCATTACGACCTGCGATGGTTTACCCCACGTTGCGAGGCGAAACTGTGTGGACATGCCACTCTGGCATCCGCACACGTAATAATGCAAATTCTTGCACCTGGCAGCCATTCGGTGCGCTTCGAAACCGCTTACAGCGGAGCACTCACGGTCTCTCGTGACGGCGATTTGCTGGCTATGGATTTTCCCGCGAATCCGCCCCGGCTATGCGTGAATCCGCCCGCGCCCTTGCTGGATGGTTTGGGAAGCGCCCCGGTTTCAGTGATGCAAGTCGAGGACAACTATTTTGCTGTATATGAGCGGGAGGAAGATGTAAGGCGCATCTCTCCCAATCTTCGGATGCTGGAAAAACTTCACCCCGCAGGAGCGGCGATTACAGCACCGGGTCACGGTTCCGACTTCGTGTCCCGCTATTTCGCTCCCAGCTACGGCATCCCTGAAGATCCTGTGACGGGATCAACTCACTGCTCATTAGCGCCGTATTGGGGCGACCGTCTAGGCAAGACGAGCTTATACGCCCGTCAGGTATCGCAGCGCGGCGGCGAACTGTGGTGCGACCTTGAAGGCCCCAGAGTGACGATCAAGGGGAAGGCCGTGCTGACCCTGCGGGGTGAGTTGCTGATCTGACAAAACATCACAGATGAGCCGAGTGTTAGTGAACCAGTCCCTTGCTCCGCAGAAAATCATGGGCCACATCTTTCGCGTCACGGTGCTGACCGTCGAGAGCGTAATTCAACTGTCGCATCTCTTGGTCGGAAATCTTGTCTCTTAGCTCAGCCATCGCCTGAGCGATTTCTGGGTGCTCCTGGAGCGCCTGTTGACGAATCACCGCGACCGCCTCATACGGCGGAAAATAGTGCCGGTCATCTTCGAGCACAAACAGATCGAGCACAGGGATTAAACCGTCCGTCGCGTTGCCGGCAGCGATGTCGATCTGATGATCTTTCAACGCAGGAGCCAGCAAGCCCAAATCCATGATGCGCGGCGCCGCGGCGAAGCGCAGGCCGTAGGCGGCGGCCAGCCCGGCATATCCGTCCGGACGTTCCATGAACTCATAACCGAATCCAGCCCGCCACTGAGGAGCGAACGCGGCTGCCTGCGATAGCGTTTTCAGACCTAGGCGACGTGCATCGGTCCCGCGAATTTCCATCGCAAAAGTGTTGTTGAAGCCGAGCGGCGGACCAAGCGTAAGACCGAGTCGAGTTTCATATTCGCTCCTGACCCGCTGGTAGACCTCAGCCCTGTCGCTTCCAACTTTCTGTTTTAGGATCGCAGTCAAAGCGGTGCCGGTATATTCCGGATAGAGGTCGATCCGCCCAGACAATATCGCTTGCTGGCAAATATAGGTTCCCGCGAGATAAAAGCGGCGCTCCACTTTGGCGTTGGTGTGGGCTTCAATCTGCTGGGCCAGCAGTTCACCCAACATCAGTGACTCAGTAAAGTTTTTGGACCCGATCACAATGCGGTTGGAGTGCGAGGGCGCACACGAGCAAAGCAGCAACGAAAGCAAAATCACGCAACCGGCATTCCAGCGCTGCCCTTTGGAAATGCCGCAACCATTGACTTGCTGATCCTGTTTCATCAAGGTCGCAAACGTTTCTCCAACCAGCCCAGGCCGAAGTCCGCCGACAACGCGAGAACCGCCGCCGGAATGGCTCCGGCCAAGATAAGTTGGTTGTTAACCATCGCAAGGCCGCGAAAGATGAATTCGCCCAGCCCACCTGCGCCAATCGCGGCGGCGATCGTCGCCAGTCCCACCGAGACCACGACCGCCACCCGCACTCCGGAAAGAATCACGCTCACCGCCAGCGGCAGTTCCACGTGAAACAGGAGTTGACCGTCAGTGAGTCCCATGCCCCGCCCAGCCTCCACCACTGCCGGATCGACGCCGCGAATTCCCGTATAGGTGTTTCGAATCACCGGCAGCAAAGCGTAAAGAGTCAACGCCAGGATTGCCAGGCGATCGGCACGGTCTCCGAGCCACGGCACCGGCAGCAAGAAGCCAAAGAGCGCAAGACTAGGAATCGTCTGAATGATGTTCGCGGTCCCCAGCACGGGCTTATTCCACACCGGCCAGTGCGCGCTCATTACACCCAAGGGAATACCAACCAACACGGCGAGCAGGGTGGAGATTCCCACCAGCCACAGATGCTCCAGCGTGAGTTCCATAATCTGGTCGTGATTTTGCCAGAAGAAGTGAAGCAGGTTCATGAGGCGCCTCGATTGGTCACCGAGTCCAGTCTGTCCCCGAATGCCTGCACATACGCAGCGGCTAGCGGATCTGCCGACCGCAGGAATTCCGTTGGAGAAAGTACCGTGACCAGCTTACCTGCTTCCATAAGAGCGATACGGGATCCAAGACGCAATGCTTCGCGCAGGTCATGAGTGACGAAGACGACCGTCTTGTTCAGCCGTTGTTGCAGAGAAAGGAACTCTCGCTGTAGTTGATCGCGTGTGATGGCATCGAGGGCGCCGAAGGGTTCATCCATTAATAAGATCGCCGGATCGGCTGCCAGGGCGCGAGCTACTCCCACTCTTTGCCGCTGCCCTCCAGACAGTTGATGAGGATAGCGCGTCGCAATTTGCGACTCCAATCCGACCATCTGCAGCAAGTCCTCCACACGTTGCTGTATCCGTGGAGCGGGCCAACCTTCGACTCTTGGCACCAGACCAATGTTTCGCTCCACCGTGTAGTGTGGAAACAGTCCCACCTCTTGGATTACATAGCCGATGCTGCGCCGCAGCCGAATCACATCACTGTTCGCAGTGGATGCGCCATTGACAAACACAACTCCGCCGGCGGGCGCCAACAGTCGGTTAATCAGCTTTAATGTAGTGGTTTTCCCGGAGCCGCAGCGCCCCAGCAACACCAGCGTCTCGCCCCGTTGTACCTTCAGGTTCAGTCCGGAAAGCAATGGCTGTCCGTTGGGTAACAAATAAGCAACGTCACGGAATTCAATCGCCGGACTATCGGTGAAATCGGTTCCCATACTTTTCAACTAGCCGCCTTTTCACCACAATGGCGTCGCTCCTCACCTCGCGGACGCAGACAAGCACTCTACTATAGCTTCGATGACGAATTCCCGGGACCTTTGCGATCTCCGGCGCGCAGAATCCGAGCAGAATGCGCAAATGCAGCGTATACTGGAGGTCTTGACCTCGAAGACACCCTGAACAGCACGTTGCGCCTTCGCGATTGAGAAATTCCCCTGAGAGGCGTGTAACGTGTCACACCGTAAAACAGTGGGATTGCGGTTCCTTTAATCCCAAGACATCAGGCTCAGGGAATAGCCGTGCAGACTGGCTGATTCGACGATTCGCTCTTAAGGCGGATCTCCAGAATGCTCTTCAAATTTACCGTCAGTATTGTGTCAGTCAGCACGAACGGCAGGAGATAAAAATGTCCGGTATCAATGGCGATAAAGCGAGATTTAACCGGCGGCGCAGGCAGAAGATCAGCCGCCGGCAGAGCACCCAAAAAATGTTAAAGGCCCTGGCCGAGAAACATCTGGCGGCCCCGGCGCTGCAATCGAGCGCCAAGGAAAAAGAATGACCGTTCCTATCATTGCATTGCCGCTTGCACTTCCGGAGAACCGTTCCGCGAAGAAAAAACGCGTGCTACTGCTGGACACCTCGCAGACGAAACGCGATTTGCGCGCCGATGTAATGAGAAAGCTCGGCATTGAGGTTGATTGCGCGGCAGATGTCATCGAAGCGCGATGCTGGTGGCGGGCCGATTTGTACAATCTGGTGCTCGTCAGTGTCGCCGGGGAAAACGACATACGCGATAAGTTCTGCACGGAAATTCGCGCCGCGAGCCCTCCGCAACGGGTAGCTTTCTTCGTGGGTGGCCCTGAGTATCTCGCCGCTGCGCCCCATTCTGACGAATCCCCCCTGGAGGCGGATGCAGATTCGTTCCACAAAGAGCTAGTCGCTGAGTTGCTTGCGAGTGGTTCGGCAACATTATCCCGGCAGCGATGGGGAATCCTGGAAGCCTGCAAACGAATTTCCAGCGTCCGCTCGGTTAGCGAAGCTCGTTCGCGAGCCATACGGGAAATACCTCGGCCCTCCCGGTGGGCTGAGGCGATCGAGCAACACTCCACTCCGGAAGCCGTTAACCATCAACCTTTGTTTGCAACGGAAAGAGAACTCTTATGAAGAATTTATACGTGGGCAACTTGCCTCACAGCACTACCGAGCCGGAGCTACGCGGGCTGTTTGAGGCGCATGGCGCAGTGGAACGCGTCAGCATTGTTACAGACCGCGAAACCGGCCGCGCCCGGGGCTTCGCCTTTGTCGAAATGACCAATGCCGGCGAAGCTGACAAGGCGGTCGCCGCATTGAATGGCACCGACCTTGGCGGACGCGCCCTAAAAATCAACGAAGCGAAACCGAAGACCGATTCGCCGCGCGGTGGCGGGGGAGGCGGAAAACGCTTTGGCGGCGGTGGCGGCGGCAGTCGCGATGATTATCAAGGCCATGCACGCCAGCCTCGCGAACCGCGCTGGTAGAGTGGTAACAAACTGTGGAGTCCTAAGAGCCGCAGGTTCGGCACCCGCCTCTTGACTCCCGGAGATTACTGAAGCGCAAAGCGCCAGCCCGCTATTGCCAAACCTTTGAATGATTGGAGATTGGTATGCCAGGACGAGGTCGATCGAGCTTTACTAAACGCCAGAAAGAACACACGCGCCAGCAAAAACAGCGCGATAAGGCTGAACGCCGTAGCCAACGCAAGACCGAAGAGCCGTTAGGGACTTCGAGCGATTCAAGTGAGCTGGATTTAGACGAGTTGCAAAGGCACGCGGCTGAACAGGCTGCCCTCTTTCAAATCGGAGCTGACGATGGCGATATTTCCAGTATCCCCCGCGAACCAAGCCGGGAAGAGACGGAATCGTAAGTTTTCAGTTTAAGAGGATCCGCACTAAATCAGTTGAATCCCAAAAATCAGGGCGCGTCTTTCCGACGCGCCCTCTTCATTGCTTTCCGATTGACCTGCTGCTAAGCGAATATCTCGCCGGGCAACCGGGTCAACGTCCGGCTGGCCAGCGTGTTCTGGACGACATGCTCCGATCGCTCTGCATTGGACCAATCCACCTGCTTGCGTTCGATGCGCAGTTTCAACGCCCGCTCAATATGCCGGAGCTCGATGACCTCTGCGCCAGCCACCAAACTCGATGCCAGCCCCTGTGACCCTGCGCGTCCCGTCCTTCCCACGCGGTGAATGAAATCTTCTGCCATTTTGGGTAAGTCGTAGTTGATCACGTGGGCCACATCGTCCACGTGCAAGCCGCGGGCGGCTACGTCGGTGGCGACTAAAATGGTGAATTTTCCCGTCTGAAATCCGCTCAGCGCTCCATTGCGTTGGGATTGCGAGCGGTCGCCGTGAATCATTGCGGCGGAGAACCCCTCGCGCACCAACTCCTTGGCCAAACGCTCCGTGCCCCTCTTCGTGCGGGCAAAGATCAAGGTCTGTCCCTTCTCGGCGTAGAGCAACTGCCGCAGCACCTCGGGCTTCTCGGCCGGACGCACTTCATAAGCTTGCAGGCGAACACTCTCGACCGGCTTGAGCACGGAGCCAATAGCCACGCGCACCGGATCGCGCATGGAATCGTTAACCAGGCCGGCAACCGATTGTTCCAGCGTGGCCGAGAAACACAGCGTCTGGCGGCGTTGCGGGAGGATCGCGAGAATGCGCCGGATGGCGGGAAGAAACCCCATGTCCAGCATGCGGTCGGCTTCATCGAGCACCAGGATCTTCACCTCGCGCAGGTCAATCAATTTGCGTGTAATGAAATCCTGCAAACGTCCCGGGGTCGCTATCACTAGGTTCGCGCCGGAGCGCACTGACTGAATCTGTGCCTTCTCGGAGACGCCGCCGATTACCAGCGCTGCTTTCGGCAATCCTTTGCCCGCCAGTTTCTCATATTCGTCGTTGACTTGAATCGCTAACTCCCGTGTCGGGAGTAGAACGAGCACGCGGACTTTTTGCGATGGTTCGCGCTGCAGCATCTCGATCACTGGGATCAAGAATGCCAGCGTCTTGCCGGTGCCGGTTTGCGCCGTAGCCAGCACATCTTTGCCTTCAAGGGCGCATGGAATCGCCTGCGCCTGAATCGGCGTAGGGATAATAAACTCAGCATTCGCCAGCCTCTGCTGCAAAGCAGAAGAAAGCGGTAGTTCTGTAAAGCTAACCATTCTTATTGTTCTTTCTGGAGGGGCCTGAATCAGAGTCTCAGACAGGTGTCGTGAGTTCCCACGCCGCTCTTACATGTTTTGGATTTACGCTGAATAAACGGCGGGCAGGAAAAGCGGAGATGAATCTGATCCAACAGGATCACCGCGTCACGAGCAAACCGTGGCAGTAGCGTTGATTTTCATTATAGCACAGGGCATCGGTCCCCCTTCTTCACGGCAAGGCAGCAGAAGTAGTCGATGGTAACCATGAGGGAAGCGACTGCTGGCGGAAACGGCACAGACGCGCGAGGAGTTTGACGCCACTCAGAAAGACGGATTCCTCTACTTCCAGGGATACTTCTTCCGCCGTCCGGAAATCCTCACCGCTCACGAAATTCCAGCCAACCAACTTAACTCTCTCCGCATGCTCACCGCGGTTTCGCAGCCCGAGTTGGACGTGCGCGAGATCGAAAACCTGGTCAAGGGTGAAGCATCGCTGTGCTACGGCTGTGTTATTTGAACTCCGCCGTCTTCGGCTTCGGGCCGAGAATCACACCGTGCGCCACGTTCTCGCCATTCTGAGTGAACGCGAAGTTCGCCGCTGGATTCGCCTGCTGGCAACCCTCGGCGCCGGACAGGGAAAGTCGAGCGACCTGGTGCTCGCCGCGCTGGTTCGCGCCCGCTTCTGTGAACCACTCTCGCCCGAGATTCAGCATGAAGATTTCGACCTCTTCCTCATGGGAATGCGTTCGCTCATGGACACGATTCTTAAAATCCCGATACGCCAGGTGCTCGACAAAGTCCCTATCGATCAGGAGAGCAAGGCTGTGCTTCTCGGTGCTACGGGCCCTCTGCAGCCCTTCTATCAACTTATTCTGGCCCAGGAATCCGGCGATTGGAAGGTCGCGAGCGCATTGACTGCCCAGCTTCATCTGAGCGAGGCCGACATTGCCGACGCCTATTGGCAAGCGATGCAGTGGGCGGCAAGTAAGTTCGTGGAAGTAAGGGCGCAGGCACGCTATATCAGCCCGAGGGCCTATTCGGAGCTTTGGAACTCCATGTTTTCGTCGACCGAAAGCTGCGCGGGCGTGCCGGAGGTATTTTCCCCGGAACGAGTAGCGATTACGCGAAACCCGCTGGAACTGGTCTCGATCTCATAGGTATAAGGCGGACGCTGCCGGGCAATTGTGATGTATTTGCTCGCGATTAATTCGTCCAGGGAAGCGTATTTTCCCTCGCTGGCGAAGTACCGGCGCTCGCTCGTGGCGATACCGATCAGATCGCTCCTCACACCGGTGATGTTTATGGCGGCTTTCGGGCTGTTGGCACCAGCGGCAGCCGAAGAACTCTGCATCTCCTTTGAATAAAGATACATGCCGATGGCCATTACGATAACGACACTGATAAAGCCGAGTAGACGGCTCATATATACCCCTCCGCAATAGCGATTTCACCGCGAAACTGGGCCGCTGGCAAGTAACCAGAGGGTGGCAAAGGGTTACGTCGCCGCGTAAAATCTGGACTTCTAGGTGATCCACGCGCCGCCGACGACGATGTCGTCATCATAGAAGACAGCGGCTTGGCCCGGAGTAATGGCACGCTGCGGCTCGTCGAAGGTGACAAGCACTTCGTCTCCACCAATTTTCTCCAGCACGCCGGGAGCAGGCTCATGCCGGTGACGAATTTTCACGGACACGCGCATGGGCTCGCGCAGATCTTCGACCGCGATAAGGTTCACACGACGCGCGCGCAGCGTCCGCGAATAAAGATGCTCGCTATCACCGACCATCACTTGCTTGTCGGCCCCATTGATCTGGATCACATAAAGTGGCGATCCAGTCGCCACACCGAGGCCCTTCCGCTGGCCCACGGTGAAATTGTGGATCCCACTGTGTTCGCCAATCACTTCCCCGCTCGTGGTCACCAGCTCGCCCGCGGTATCGGGCAACGCGTCGCCGCGCTCGGCTAAGTACGCGTCGATGAACCGCTTATAGTCGCCACCGGGAACGAAGCAGATTTCCTGCGAGTCGGGCTTCTCCGCCAAAGCCAGCCCTTGCTTGCGCGCAAGCTCGCGAACCTCAGGCTTGGTCATTCCGCCCAGAGGAAACAGCGTGCGGCTGAGCTGCTCCTGGGTAAGACCGAACAGAAAATAAGTCTGGTCCTTGCTTCGATCGGCGGGACGCCTGAGCAGCCACCGACCGCGCGTATTGTCATGCTCCACGCGGGCGTAGTGGCCGGTGGCAACATAATCGGCGCCAATCTGTTGCGCCACGATGAGTAACTGGTCGAACTTCAAGTGATTGTTGCAGAGGCTGCAAGGGATCGGAGTGCGGCCCGAAAGATACTCCGCAACGAACGGGCGCACAACATCGCGTTCGAACCGCTCTTCGTGATTCACGACGTAATACGGAATGCCGATATGCTCTGCAACCCGTCGGGCATCATAGACATCGTCGAGCGAGCAGCAGCGTCCCGTGACTGCCTCAGGCATGCCCTCGTGTCCGGCTAGCCGGCGTTGGTTCCAGAGCTGCATCGTCAGCCCGATGATGTTGTGCCCCTCCGCGCGCAACATAGCCGCTACGGTGGAGGAATCCACACCGCCCGACATGGCTACCGCAATGGTTTGAGGCTTTGGCATGTATTTCTGTTGAGCAATTAGCAATTAAGCACGCTAGCATTTAGCAATCGGGGTGGGTTCCTACCAATAAAACCCCTGCGAAATTGTGGCGGCTAATTGCTAGTTGCTGATTGCTGCTTTCTTCCCGTAGTCCGGCGACAACTCCCGCAATCGCGCTATCGTCTCCGGCACCAGCGCGAGCGCGATTTCGATGTCTTCCGCGGTATTCTGCTTGCCCAGACTGAAGCGGATGCTGGCGCGAGCGCGAGCGCTTCTCAAGCCCATCGCCGTAAGCACATGCGACGGCTCGATGGTTCCCGACGAACAGGCCGCGCCTGTAGATACCGCCAGGCCCTTCAGATCGAGAGCGATCACCATCGATTCGCCCTCAACGTGATCGAAAAAAATGTTCGATGAATTGGGGACGCGCGGTGCGCCATCGCCATTCACCCCTGCTTCTTCGACTTGAGCCAGAATTCCCTGTTGCAAGCGGTCGCGCAGGGCGGACATCTTCTTGTGATCGTCGCGCTCGAAGCCTTGCTGAGCCAACTCTGCGGCCTTGCCTAAAGCCACAATTCCAGGAACGTTTTCGGTTCCAGCTCGGCGCGAACGTTCATGCCGTCCGCCATAAAACAGAGGCTGTAGACGCGTTCCATTGCGCACATGGAGCGCTCCTACTCCCTGCGGCGCGTGCATCTTGTGGCCGGAAATCGAAAGCGCATCACAACCAATCTGCTTTACGTCGATCGCGACTTTTCCTGCGGCCTGAACTGCGTCGGTATGAAAAAAGACTTCGGCTTCCGCGGCGATCTTACCAATCTCCTCAACCGGCTGCAGCACTCCAGTTTCATTGTTCGCCATCATGATCGAAATCAACTTGGTGTTGGGACGCAACGCCCGCCGCACATCATCGGGATCGACCAGGCAGCGGCCATCCACCGGCACATGCGTTACTTCGCAGCCGGTATCCTCCAGATGTTTGCA
>JAUTWY010000626.1 GCA_030838305.1 Acidobacteriaceae bacterium | reverse complement strand
TTCTGCGAAACGGAAGAAGACGTCTGGGCGTGTGCGCTCGACGACCCGACATACAACAAGCCGAATAAAGCAATGAAAACCGCACAAAGACCAACCCCGCAACAGGGGGAAAGGCAAAATTGTTTTTGCATGTTTGGATGTTGAAATTGCCGCACCAGTCTATGGTGTGCCAGCCAGCTTCGGCAACTCCTGACTATTTTCAGCGGGCAGGTGAAGTTGAAATACAGATCCTTTTCCTGGCTGGCTGTTCACAGTAATTGATCCCTTATGAAGATGGACGATCCATTGGGCGATCGCAAGCCCCAGTCCGGCACCGCCGAGTTCCCGGCTGCGTGCCTTGTCCACGCGGTAGAAGCGTTCGAAAATTTTGACTTGATCCTGGGATGCGATGCCAATGCCTGTATCTTCGACGCTCACGGTGACGAAGCCTGTCGCCTGTTTGGCGGAGAGCGTCACCTTTCCGGGCGTGGGCGTGTACTTCAGGGCGTTATCGAGCAGAATGTCAATCACTCGGCGCAGAGCGTCTTCATCTCCCATCACCGGCAGGTGCTGCGCGTCCAAATGATCGATGAATTGCAGATTCTGTTTGGATGCAAGTTGAGACCACTTCGAAGCAGAATCTCTCAAGGGAATGAGCAAGTCGAGGGAATGAAATTTGAGAGCTTCACTGCCGGAATCAGCTCGAGCCAAGGTTAGTAACTCCTCGATGAGCCTGGTCGTGCGATCTGCTTCGACCAGTATGTGCCGCAGCGCCTCACGATATTCGGCCTCATCCCGGGATTTACGCAGGGCTAACTCAGCTTCAATGTGGATGAGCGCAATGGGAGTTCGCAATTCGTGCGAAGCGTCGGCAGTGAATTCGGTGATGCGCAGGAAAGCTGATTCAATCCGTCCCAGCATTTCATTCAAGGTGTCGGAGAGCCGTTGTAGTTCGTCGCCGCTGTGCAACTGCTCAAGGCGGCTGCTGAGGTTGTGCCCGGAAATAGTGCGGGCGGTCCGCGCCAGAGCATCGACAGGAGCCAGAGCTCGGCCGCTCAGCCAATAGCCCACGCCCGACGCGCCCAGCAGCAGGAGGGGCGCAAACCACAGCAGGTATCTGCGGAAGTCATCCAGAGTTTCGATTTCTTCGTGCAGTGGGTGCCCGATGCGCACTATGTAGATGTGTCCGTTCACATCCATTGGTTCGCCGATCAGGCGGAAAGGCTGATGTCCCAATCTGCGATTTTCGTATACCGGCCGGTCTAACTCATGAAGGTTGAGCGAGGAGAGCGGGTGCTCCTCAAAAAACCGCGAACGGTAGATAAGGTTGCCGCTATCGTCACTGATCTGCAGGTAGTCTTCCGAGCGCTCGATCTTGTAGTCTTCGCTGATTTCTGCTCCCAACTGGCGAGCTGGGATGTCTTTCCGCGCTTCAAGGAATCGTTGCAAGTCCGCAGCCTGACCCTCAAGAGCGATGTCGGCGATGTCGAATAAGTTTTCGCGGAGGATCAACCACATGCCGGCGCCGAAAATCAGTTCGGCAAGGAGGAAAATCGCGAAGTACCACAGCGTCAATCGCAAACGGATAGAAAGCCACTTCACGCCGCAGGCTCCTCACGAATCATGTAGCCAACGCCACGCACGGTCAGGATTAGTTTCGGCATGCCTTCGCGGTCTACTTTGTGGCGTAGAAGCCGGACGAAGGCGTCAAGCGTGTTCTCCTCAATTTCGCGATCAAAACCCCACACCGATTCGATGAGCGTGTTGCGCGGAACCACTTTGCCGGCGCGATACATTAAACGTTCCAGCAAGCTGTATTCGGTACGAGTCAGAATGATGGGAACCCCGGCGCGAGAAACCTCGCGCGATTCCGGGTCGAGAATGAGGGTTCCCACCTGGAGGCGGTTCTGCGGCCGGGCCGTGGCCCGACGTTGCAGCGCGCGCAAACGCGCCAGCAATTCATTGAAAGTGAATGGCTTCGTCAGATAGTCATCGGCACCCGCATCGAGGCCGCGCACCACGTCCGGGACTGAATCTTTAGCCGTGAGCATCAAGACTGGTGTGGCAATTCGTTCCTGGCGAAGTCTCTTGGCGAGTTCGAAGCCGTTCATCTTGGGCAGCATGACGTCGAGCACGACCGCGTCAAATTCGTAAGCATGCGCGAGTTCCCAGCCTTCGCTTCCGTCGGAAGCACACGTTACGTTGTGGCCTTCTTCGGTTAAGCCGCGCCGCAGCAGTTCCAGCATTCGAGGTTCGTCTTCCACCACCAGCAGCTTCACAGAGTCTGGTTTACCACAGTCCGGGCGGAGAACGACGCAGATTCACGTTCTTAATTTATTCAGATTGACCTGAAGATTATGTGAAAGAGGATTATGTGAACAGCGGAAGAAGAAAGCCGCCAACCGCCGCCTATTTGTGGCGCGAATGCGAAGGGCATTGTGTGAGGTCTATCTTTTTGGAAACGGATATCCTTACTTATGTTCGCCACGGCGGGCGCATAACGAATCAGAACGAAAAGGTTCCGGCTATTGCGGGACTGGATCTACGATGGTCCCCACCAGGCCCGTGCGAGTGTCCTGTACCGCGAGGTGCAACTGGTTTTTCCAGCTTGCGGATCCAAATCGAGCGTCAGAAATAGGCCGATGCGAGTGCCAGAGACAGCTTCGTGCTCAATGCTGAGGTATACTACGCGGATCAATCGCTTCCAGCCGGCCGTAGCGTACCTGATAAATGCAGGGCCCATGCCCTCCTCCGCGCTTAGATCACTGTTCTTTATCCCTATGCGGATCGGTATCACGATGTTTCTGTTGCTGTGCTTGATGCTGACGGTCGGCGCCGGAGGCCAATCGGGAGAACAACCCTTAGCGGCACTGATTCGTGAAGGCCAGAGCGCACTGGATGCAGGTGACTTCTCCCGTGCCGTTCAACAATTTGAAAAGGCTCGGGAATTATCGCCAGAGAATCCTGAAATTAACCGGGGGCTCGTACTCAGCTACCTTCAAGCGGGACGGCTGGTTGAGGCGCAAAGAATAGCGGAAGTTGCCGTGGGCCGATGGCCGCGCGATGCTCAGTTGCAACATTGGTTGGGGCTGGTTTATTTCAAAGAGGGGCAGCCCGAAAACGCGTTGCGAGCACTGCAGCGCTCCGCGAGCCTGAGCCCAGATCGCTACGATATCCACTTCGACATCGCGCTGGTGCTGCTCTCGGGGGATGAGTATCCAGCGGCGGCGAATGAACTCGAGAAGGCCATCAAGCTGGATCCGAACCCAGCGCTTCCACACGTCCTGCTAGGACGCGCGTATCAGAACACCAACCGCACGGTAAAGGCAATCGAGCAATTTCACGCCGCGCTGCGGTTGGATCCGAATATTCCTCTGGGTCATTATCATCTGGGATTTGCATACGCCAGTCT
>JAUTWY010000625.1 GCA_030838305.1 Acidobacteriaceae bacterium | reverse complement strand
GTGGAGAGCCAGTAAAAATTCGACCCGACCGGTTTGCCGGTAGAGTCTGTCAGGCGCAGCGCGACAAAATAGGCCGGGCTTAGTCCCTGCACTTCAGGCAGCGTGAATATTTTCGCGGCGCTGTCGGCCGGCGCGTCGAGCGAATCCTCGTGGGAAAACCTCTCGCTCATGTCGAGGTTATAAATTTTCGTGGTAAGGTTCAGGCCCTTCACATCTTCATACTGGCTGCTCACCACCCAGATGGAATGATCGTCGTAGCCATAGACGGGGTGCAGCGCTTCCATGGCCCGTTTAGCGCCGAAGTAGCCGCCTCCGGGACGCAGGTAGTAGTCATAGAGATGCCAGATCATCGACGGCCACGCGTTGTTGAGCATCCACTGAATCACGCCCGTCGCCTCGTACTTGTTACGGCTGTAGGCCTCGTACATTGCGCGCACGCCCTCGTAAGTCTGCATTTGCGATTTGGCGGCAAAGTCTTCGGCATTGTCTGATTTGCCGTAGCGATGGGTGAGTGCTTCGCTGAAAACCTGAATCGTCTTAAATGCACCGCCGCCAGCGTGATAGTTCCATACGTCGTCAATCGGCCATAGGTGATCTTTGCCAGTCATGGCGCGAATACTCTCAATGGGCGGAACCGCAGGCCCCATGCTGGTTTCGGTGTTGAAGCCGTAAGCACCCCCGCAACCGCCGGGGTTGCACTGCTTGCGGTTGGGCTGTCCCTGTTTGGTGTCAACCTCCCAATAGCTGGGAGCCACATATTCATACGGCCCCGTCATCTTGACGCCGCTGTCGCCCGTCACTGTGGTTGGTTTGCCGGTAGCCGAGGACACGACAGGATTTGGCCACAAGAGCTCCTTTTCGATATCGAGATACATCTGCTCGACATCGGGCGGCGGCGGGTTGTCGCTGCCATTCAGCCACATCACCAGGCTGGGATGGCTGCGCAGGCGGTAGATCTGATCGCGGAGCGATTGCTTTGCGATTTCGAAATCCTCCGGCTTCCAGCGCGGCCAGCGCTCCCAGAAATCGCAGCAGCACCAGCCCGCCATCACCAGGATTCCATCGTGGTCGGCGATATCAAAGAATTCCTGCGTTTCGAGTTTCCCCTCCAGGCGGACTGTGTTCAATCCCATATCGCGCACGTAGCGAAATTCGTCGCGCAGTCGTTGGGAGCTTTCGCGAAGCATCATGTCGGGAGTCCAGCCCCCCCCACGGATCAGGATGTTCTTGCCGTTGACGTGGAAGGCTCGTCCGCCGGTGGCGTTTAGTTCCGACGTCATCTGGCGAATACCGAACTCGGTTTGCGAATGATCACTGACAGCGCCATTCACTTCGACCGTCATCGTCAGAGGGTAAAGATTTGGTTTGCCCATCTGGGCCGGCCACCACAGCCGGGGATTCGAAAAGACGAGCTTGGGGAACTGATCGGAAGTGAAGGCGACATCTTTGCTTTCGTTGGCGGCGAGTTCAACTTCCTGCTCGAAGGCGATGTTTTGGATCTGGCCCTTCAGTTTTGCCTTCACTGCCCGGTCACTTCCGTTCTTCAGTTGGGCGGTGACCGTGAGTTCCGCGGAATCATTCGTTGGCAGGTTGAGCTTGGATACTACGGTGGGATAACGCAGCGCAACCGGCCCGCTGGTGGTGAGATAGACTTCCCGCCACAGCCCCATGTTCTTGTCAGGAGGCGCGGGGTTCCAGTCAACGAACGTGATGGCAAGATCGCTCTCCGTGGGGGCGAATGTTTGCACGGCGAGGACATTTTCAACGCCCAGCTTCACGGCGCCGGTGATGTTGAATTCATAGGTGCGCCAGGCGCCTGCGACATCGTTGGAATTGGCAATCTGCTTGCCGTTGAGAAAGATGTTGGCCCGGTAGTTGATGCCTTTGAAATTCAGCCAGACCGTTTTTCCCTTGTAGGAAGCGGGAACGACAACCTGCTTGCGATACCACCAGGAAACCGCGTAGGGACTGTCACTTTCCATGGCGATATTGGAAAAATTCCCGCCGATGGGATAGGTCACGCCGGGAAACTGGCGCAGATTCGTGGCAAAGAACGGGTCAGGGAGAGTCTTGTCTTTGACGAGCGCGGCGACCACGGTGGTGGGAACGGTGGCTTCGTGCCATCCTCGCGGAATGAAATGAGCAGAGGAGACGACTTCTCCTTTGGCCTCGACTTTGACGGAGGATTGCAAGGCCCAGTGGTCGCGGAGAGCTAATTTGTCAGCGTGAGTTCCGGAGGCGGACGCTGTCGAAGCGGCGTGCTGCGTGGCCAGGAGGAACGGCGAAGCGAAAAATGAGACCAGTAAAAATGAGGCTAACAAGCGCAGGGTGGCAGTCATGAGGCGTCCAGAATTCATTTGGCTCCTTGCATGCTGGCGCGGCAAGTCGCCCCGCATGCGTTTCCGCGGTCTTGTCTCCGGGAACTAAGATGGATAACACGTCTATTGATACGTTTCAATAGCTGAATTGTGTCGGGATCGAAATGACGGGATTCTCAGCCCGTGAAAGTGCGAACGGAGAAGTGAGAAACGCCGTAACTCCAAAGACAAACCGTGGAACGGCGACGCTTATTCGTAGCGCAGCGCCTCGATAGGGTTGAGCCTGGCGGCTTTGATCGCCGGCAACATTCCGCTGATGACACCAACGAAGCTGAGAATCGCAGTCGACCAGATCAATGTGGCGGAATCGATGTACAGGTGAATATCGCCCTCGTTGGCATCTTCGATGAAGGCGCTCCACAGGGTGAGCGAACCCACCGACCAGGAAATGAGATACGCCAGGACGACTCCCAACATCCCGCCGAGAGCTGTGATTACCAGAGCTTCGGCCAGAAATTGAAACAGAATATGCCAGCGATGCGCTCCCAGCGCCTTTTCCACGCCAATTTCGCGGGTACGCTGCGTTACCGAAACCAGCATAATGTTCATCAGGCCCACGCCCCCGATGCCCAGCGTCAGCAGCCCGATAAAGCCGAGTAGAACCTTGATACCGACGGTGATCACGTTGAGGTCGGCGAGGTCTTTCACCGCGTCAAACACAAATATCGCGCGATCGTCTTTCGGATTGAAACTATGATGAAAAGCCATGGAATGGCGCACGGCGTCGACCACCTTGCCGTGGTCGCCTTCGTAATCCATGAAAATGCCGTCAAGGTAATACGTGTTCTTGAGATCGCCCATGCCGCTATATGGCACATAGACGAGAGAGTTCATGTCTTCGTCGCCATTGGAAATGGTGTGACGAAGCACCGCAATCACTTTGTAGGAAATGCCGTCGATGCGAACGCTTTCTCCCAGTGCATTCTGACCGGAGAAAAGCTTCTTCTTCACCGTGGAACCGATGACGGCCACGCGACTGTGAGTGAAATCTTCCTGCTCGCCAAAGAATGCGCCTTCGCCCACATCCAGGGCGCGAATCTTCTCGTAGCTGGAATAAATTCCGTGGACGCCATAACTCCCGCTGCGAGTGCCCAAGGACACCAGGCTCTGCTTATCGACCTCGGGCGAAATGCGGGTGAGCATGGCGCACTCGGCCCGCAGGTAATCCAGATCGTCGCGAGTCAATCGAACCTGCGTTCCCGCCTTGGTGCCTCCCGCTTGCAGAGAAGTGTGTCCCGGAAAAATCCCGACCAGATTGCCTCCGAAGGTGCGGAACGCAATCATCAAAGCGTTCTGAAAGCCGGACCCGTAGGCCAGCAGCAGCACCACCGTGGCAATGCCCCAGGCCATCCCCAGCATGGTCAGGATCGACCGGCGGCGATTGTGCTTTAGCGCACCAAATGCTTGTTTGCCCAAGTCCCCAACCATAGTTACTCCTGCCGCAGCGCTTCCACTGGGGGAAGCAGCGCGGCTTTGCGGGCGGGATAAAGCCCAGCAGCAATGCCCGCCAGTGACAGAGAAACAATGGCGGCCACGGCGGAAGCCGGAACAATGCGTGGCGTGTCAAATCCTTCCGGAGAAGGCAACTGCGCCAGCAGAGCCACGAAAGCGCTGCAGACCGCGAGGCCGATCCCGCCGCTGAATGCGGTGAGGAACGCGCCTTCGATGAAGAACTGAGTCATGATGTTGCGATGCGTGGCGCCCAAAGCTTTGCGCAAGCCAATTTCCCGGGTGCGCTCCGTGACGGAAACCAGCATGATGTTGATTACGCCGATAGCGCCCAGTCCAAGCGTAACCACTCCAACCACGCCCAGGAACCAATCCATCGCGTCAAAGATCTTGGCCACTCGGATCGAGCCGTCAATGGTGTCCCAGTCCATGAAAGCGTCATCGATGTGTGGATCGAAGCCATGGCGTCGCGCAATGATAGCGTGCACTTCGTTCTTCGCTTCGACGTGCAACTCTCTTTTTAGGGGCCGATAGTTCAGGAAC
>JAUTWY010000624.1 GCA_030838305.1 Acidobacteriaceae bacterium | reverse complement strand
GAACGCGCGCGGGTGCAGGCAACCGACCGGCTGGTGATGATTCAGGCGATTGGCCGACTGGTGCAGCAGTCCATTACCACCATCACGCTTTCGGTATCGATCATGTTGTTCTCCCCCTGGCTGATGTTGTTGCTGGTCGCCGGTGTGCTCCCGGCATTTCTAGGGGAGAGCCATTTTGCCTTTCTGGGATACGCCAAGAATTTCCGTCAGACTCCGATGCGGCGTCAGTTGGACTATTTGCGCGTGCTGGGCGGGAGCAAGGAAGCCGCCAAGGAACTGAAACTGTTTGGGTTAAGGAATTTTCTCTCGGAGAGATTTACCCGGTTGTCCGATGAGATCTACGAGCAGAATATCGCACTGAATCGCCGCAAACTGGTCGCCGGCGCTGTCTTGTCGATGATCGGGACCATGGGATATTATTCGGCGTACGTTTTCGTAATTTGGCGCACCGCCGCCGGCGCCCTGAGCATCGGCTCAATGACTTTTTTGACCCTGGCGATTCAGCAAGCCAGCAGCAACATTGAGCAAATTTTCTCCACCATTGCCGGCATCGGCGACCAGGCATTATTCCTGACGGATCTATTGGCATTCTTCGAAATGAAGCCCACCATCCAGTCCAAGCCGAATGCCCTCGCAGCGCCGCGACCGATCGTTCGTGGATTTGAATTCCGAAGCGTCTCTTTCAGTTATCCGGGAAACTCGCGCCGTGTTCTTGACGGCATTAGTTTTCAGCTGCATACCGGGGAGCGGCTAGCGCTGATTGGTGAAAATGGCCAGGGGAAGACGACGATCGTGAAGCTGATCACCCGCCTTTACGATCCTACGGAAGGACAAATCCTGCTGGACGGCATTGACCTTCGAGAGTATGACCTCGAAGACCTGCATCGTGAAATTGGTGTCATCTTTCAGGATTTCATGCGCTATGAGATGACCGCGCTCGAGAACATAGCGGTAGGCCGCGTCGAAGAAATGGGCAACCTCGAGCTCCTGAAAAGCGCGGCGCAAAAGAGCATGGCCGACCAAACTATCGGCAGATTGCCTTTAGGGTATGACCAGATGCTCGGCCGGCGCTTCGACCAGGGAATAGATATTTCGGGCGGTGAATGGCAAAAAGTCGCGCTCGCCCGGGCGTACCTGCGCGACGCGCAATTGCTGATTCTTGACGAGCCGACCGCCGCCTTGGACGCGCGTAGCGAGTTTGAAGTGTTTCATCGCTTTGCGGAACTTACGGCCGGAAAGATGGCGCTTTTTATTTCACACAGGTTTTCAACCGTTCGTTCCGCCGACCGCATCCTAGTTCTCGCCAACGGCAAGATTGCTGAGGAAGGTACTCACGATCAACTCGCGAGTCTGGGGGGGCGTTACGCCGAAATGTTCGAGATGCAAGCATCGAGCTACCGCTAGGAAACAAGAAAAATGTCATTAAGTGGTCATCTAGAGCTGTTCAGCGCAGAGGCCCAGAGTCTGCGCGAGCCCACAGGCAAAATGACACCGGATACCTGCAATCTGAGTTCGAGCGCAGCAGAACTGGCCCGGAAGCTGGTGTGGGTGCCAGACCAACTGACCGAGTCTCCCTTGCGTGAGCGTTGCCGGAGACTGGACGCGGCCATTAAGCCCTTGCTGGCGGTGGCTTGTTCTCGTCCTTCGGAACAGGTGTCAGGCGACTTACGCCTGCTGCACGAAAACTTTCTCCTGTTAGCGGCGGAGTTGGCCGATGCATGTGATTCCTCCAACCGTCCTCAACGGCATCCTCAGGTTCGCACTTCCGCCGGCGCCGTGATTCCTAGAATTGCGGCCGTCGCCGAAGGCTATCTGGCGGAAACTGCATACCAGTTTGATGTCGAGACCTTCGCCGAGTATCTCCAGGCCTTTCAGGACACCACAGTCCTCAATATGGCGGAGCTGTGGGCGATGATTCCGGTTCTCAAACTGGTATTGCTCGAACAGATCGCGGAACACGGGAAGCGTCTGCTGGAAAATTCCAGCGAAGCTCAGGGTTTGCACAGGCCGGTTCGCAGCCTGAAAGGAATCAGAGAAACTACGTGGAAGGTGGTCATCGAGCCACTAATCCGGTTCGATCGCATTTTGCGCGAAGATCCAGCCGGAGCTTATTCGCGAATGGATTATGAGAGTCGCGAGATGTACCGGCAAAAGCTGGTAAACATTTCCGACCACTCCGATTGCAGCGAAATGGAAGTCGCCGGGGAAGTGCTTGGATTGGCCCGCGCCGCGCAGAAGCAACCGAGCGCAGATCCGCGCGTTACCATGCGTCGTTCCCATGTGGGAACTTATCTGCTGGAAGAAGGCGCTCGCCAGCTTGAGCTGCGAGTGGATTTTCGCGCGCCGTTTGTCCAACGCATGCGCGCTTTTCTGCGCAGCCATCCGGATGAGTTCTATCTCCCCGGCATTGCTGTGCTCACCTTGACGATTGTCTTGGGCGTCGTGCTGCTTTTGACCGACCCGTCTACACCCCTTGGCCTCGTCCTTCTGTCCACTCTGGCGGTGTTATTGCCCAGTTCGCAGAGTGCCGTCCAGATCATGAATTACCTGGCAACACTTCTGCTGCCCGCCCAGATTCTTCCCAAGCTCGATTTCTCGGAAGGCCTTCCGTCAGATTGCGTGACCGTGGTTGCCATTCCTACCCTGTTGCTGAAAGAGAACCAGGTTCGGCAGTTGGTCGATGATCTTGAAGTTCGTTTCCTGGGCAACCATGATCCAAATCTTCATTTCATGTTGCTCACCGATCTGCCCGATGCAACGGAGAAACCGCCGGACCACAACTCTTTGGTTGACCTGTGTGCGGATTTGATTCGCGGATTGAACGAGAAGTACCGTGGAAAAGAGATGGGGTCGTTCTTCTTGTTGCACCGGCATCCCGTGTATAACCCACGCGAAGGATTGTGGATGGGTTGGGAACGCAAGCGTGGCAAGTTGATGGATCTGAATAATTTGCTGCGCGGTCAGTTCGACAGTTTTCCGGTCAAGGTTGGCGATCTCTCCATTCTGTCCAGCATTCGCTTCGTAATTACTCTGGACTCCGATACCGAACTGCCGCGCGGGTCGGCGCGACGGATGGTCGGAACCTTGGCGCATCCGTTGAATCAAGCGATTCTTGATCCGGAGCGGGGCGTCGTGGTTACCGGCTATGGCATCTTGCAACCCCGCGTTGGGGTAAGCGTTCAAAGTTCGTCCGCTTCACGGCTGGCCAGCATTTATTCAGGACAGACCGGTCTCGACATTTACACCCGTGCTGCCTCCGATGTCTACCAGGACCTGTACGGCGAGGGCATATTTGTCGGGAAGGGCATCTACGAGGTGGGAACGCTTCACCGCGTGCTGGACCGCCGATTCCCCCGCAATGCTTTATTGAGCCATGACCTGGTGGAAGGCGCCTATGCCCGCGCGGGCCTGGTCAGCGATATCCAGGTGATTGAGGATTATCCCTCTCACTACAGCGCTCACAATCGGCGCAAGCATCGCTGGCTAAGAGGGGACTGGCAGATTGCCGAGTGGCTGCGGCCGCTCGTGCCCGAAGAATCGGGACACAAAGTTCCCAACCCTTTGTCGGTGGTTTCCCGCTGGAAAATTCTCGATAACCTTCGGCGCAGCATGGTGGAACCTGCCTTGTTCCTCCTCCTGCTGTTGGGATGGCTCTGTCTGCCGGGCGGGCCGGGGAATTGGACGCTGGCAACGGTTGCGATCCTGTTCTTGCCCGCAGTCTGCCAACTTGCCTTCGGGTGTGCAAATGCCGCCGTCCAGCGGAAATTCGCGGTGGCCATTGATGCGGTGAATGGATTTCTGAACGAAAGCGTGACTGTGTGGTTGATGGTCACGTTCCTCGCGCACCAGGCGCTGTTGTCGATGGATGCGATGGTGCGAACTCTGGTTCGCCGCATGATCACGCAGCAGCGGCTGCTGCAATGGGAAACCGCAGCTCAGGCGGAACTCGCCGGTTACAAGCGTACGGTGTTGGATATCTACCTGAGTTGGACCCCGGCGCTTGCGCTGGGAATATTTTTCTTATCATGGTTTGGACGGCGTCGTGCTCTGCTCGCGGCGTCGCCGATCCTATTGTTATGGGCGTTCAGCAAACCGATTTCCCTATGGTTGAACCGGCCGCCGCGGGCTCCGCGCAAGCCAGCGTCGGAAACTGATCAATGGCTGCTGCGCCTCGCTTCGCTCCGAACCTGGCGGTACTTCGCTGAATACAGCACGGAAGCACACCACTGGCTGATTCCCGATAACCTGCAGGAGGAAGAAAAGAGTCTCAAGATCGCTCCCCGCATTTCGCCCACGAATTTGGGCCTGCTACTCAATGCTCGCCAGAGTGCGTGTGAATTCGGCTACCTGACGCTGCCGGAATTTGCACAGCAGACTCTTCGAACCTTAACGACGGTGTCGCAACTGCAGCGCTTTCGCGGCCATCTGTTCAACTGGTACGACACGGAGACGTTGCTCCCGCTTACTCCCAAGTTCGTATCGAGCGTCGACAGCGGTAACTTGGTAGCTTCCCTCTGGACGCTGCAGCAGGGATGCCTGGAACTCCTGGATCGGCCCGTGCTGCAGCCTGCACTGCGCAATGGCTTTCTCGATCATCTTTACCTTCTCGCGACCGAGCGGGCCCTGCCTCGGCGGAGGTTCGCGGCGATGAAGCGCGCCCTCAAGCATGACAGCTGGTTGCAATACCTTCTGGATGTTCCCGATGCTGACCTGAAGAGCATCCATCAGAGGGCCTTGAATCCCAAGCATGCAAGTGTGCATTGGTTTCAAGAGCAGGCGGATGAGCGGATCAGGCAGGTCAGTCGCATGGCGCAACTGTACGCGCCCTGGCAACTGCCGGAATTCGCCGCTCTGAAAGATGATCCGGTGATCGGTCCGCAGGGCAGGGCTGAAAATCTTCCTATACTCGAGCGCACGGCGGACTTCATCGATAAACTTACCGTCCGCCTGAAGGCAGCCGCAGATGCAACCGAGCCCGGAAAGACGCGGGGACTCTATCTGCAGTTGCAGGCCCTGCTGCCAGATGCGCGCGCGCATGTCACACGCCTCGTGGAGGATCTTGAAAATATCGCCCACCAAGCCGCCACGCTGGCCGATGAAATGAGTTTTGAATTTCTTCTCAACCAGAGCCGAGGATTGCTCTCGATCGGCTTTGACGTCGAAAAGGATGAGCTGCACTCCGCGTGCTACGACCTGTTGGCCAGCGAATCGCGCATCGCTTTGTTCGTTGCGATCGCTAAAGACGACATTCCCCAGGAAAGCTGGTTTCAGCTTGGCCGGGCTCATGTCATCGACCAGGGAGTGGCCGGCCTGCTTTCGTGGACAGGAACCATGTTTGAATACCTGATGCCGACCATCTGGATGCGCATTTATCCCAACACGCTCTTGGAGCGTGCGGTCGCCGCAGCGGTGCAGGTCCAACGAGCCTACGCGGACGACAAGGGCATCCCATGGGGCATATCCGAGTGCGCCTTTTCCGACAAAGACGATGGCGGAAATTATCAGTACCACGCTTTCGGAGTGCCCCAGCTCGCCATACACAAGCCTGACGAGGGTGGCCCTGTGGTCTCGCCCTACTCGACATTTATGGCGCTGGCGGTTGATTCCACCGCTGCACTGCGGAACTTGCG
>JAUTWY010000623.1 GCA_030838305.1 Acidobacteriaceae bacterium | reverse complement strand
CGCGTCCCGGGATCGTAATTCGAAAAACGGTTCGAGGCTCCGGAGTGCGTTCCATCAGGACCGTACCACCGTGGTCCTGCACGATCTTCTGCACGACGGTAAGTCCGAGTCCAGTGCCATTCTCTTTACCGAAGCTCACAAAAGGATGAAACAGCTTCCCCCGAATCTCCTCCGCAATACCGGGACCGTTGTCCGAAACCGCAATCGTGACCTGGGGGCCGCTCCGGTCAATGGTCACTCTTACTCTACCCTCGCTGCTGGGCGCTGCCTCACATGCGTTCAATAGCAGATTGTACAGAGCCCGCTCCAGCTTGCGGGGATCGAACCAGGCCGAACTCTGTCCATTTGCGCGTATCTCGATCAGGGTGCCCTGATGGCGCGGGTGCAAGCGCACCGCCTGCATCGCCCGGTTTACTGTTTCGGTCACGCTGGCGTAGGCCGGGGTCATGGATTCCCTGGTTCGCGCAAACTCGAGCAGCGAGTCGATGAGGTCGGTCATTTGATTCACGCCCGTCCGAACTTCCTGATAGAGCTCTTCGCGTTGCGCGGGAGTCAGTCCTCCATCACAAAGAAATTCGGAGTTAGCGACGACAGCGGCCAGAGAATGGCGGAGGTCATGCGAGATTGAACTTGCCATACGCCCGATTGTGGCCAACTGCTCAGACTCCAACAAGGCCTGTTGCGTCTTAAGCAGACTGCCGCGCATTCGGTCGAACGCCGAAGTGAGCTCCGCGACTTCGTCGCTGCCCCGGGCATCGAGTGGATGGTGAAAATCTCCGTGTTCCAACGCGCGGACGCCTTCCACCAAGCTGGCCAGTGGGCGCGTGAATGTGTGGGAGATCAGGAACACCAACCCGCTGCCCACCAAAACCGCCGTCAGGCCGAGCAGAAGCAGCAAGCGGTTCAGATTATCCAGGAATTTCGCGGCCTGATCGTACGATCCCAATACCGTCAATCGGACAGGAGGTTCGCGCTGGCCGGACAGATCGAGCGAAGTAGCTACAAAATTCTCATTGCCCACTTCCACGTCGCGGGGTGCGCTTTGAGAAGATTGCGCGGCCAGCGTGCGCACGCCTGGTCCTTGGACCTGGGTCGGCGTCAACGTCGTGGCCACGATCTCGTCGCCGTAGGAAAAAGCCACCTGGCTGGCTGACACTTTGCTGACTTCGCGGGCTAGCCGGTTATCAATTTCGTAACCGATGATCAGGAAGCCGAGCAGTGAACCCTCTGTCTTGGAACCGAAATAAACCGGCTGCACGAATGTTTGGTAGAGATGGTGATCCCCGAACCACCAGTGACTGGAATCGTCTTCGGCCAGCGAGCGGTCGAAATACTTCTGCGCCGCTTCGCCGTTGAAACCAGGTGACTTTGTGTGGAGGGCGACGACCTTTCCGTTGCGATCAGCCAATACCAGAAGATCGCTGCCGATCAAAGGCCAAACATCTTTGGAAGCGTCCTGGATCGTGGCCGGGTCTCGGGCGGTCAGGATGGATCGCGTGATGGGCAGATAGGCCACCAATTCCGCAGAGTGCGTCAACATGATTTCGCGATCATGCTGAAAATTCTGGAATGTCGTGACCGAGTTCCGTAATTCCTGCACGATTCCTTCGCGCACGTGGCTTTGTACGCTGTGCCGCACGACCAGAAGACTCATCGCGGTAAGCCCTGCGGTAATCAAAACCATGGAGAGCAGGAAGCGCGTTCGCAGCCGGGTGCGAGGCACCAGCTTGCTTCCGGATTGTCCTGGGAAAGCTTGCGATGCGGGTTCTAATGAACGGTCCAAGGGACTCTCAACGAACGAACTTATAGCCCATTCCGTGCACCGTGCGGAAGTGTACCGGACTAGCCGGGTCGCGCTCCAGTTTCTGGCGCAGTTTCAGGATATGGTTATCCACGGTGCGAGTCGAGGGATAATTCTGATATCCCCAGACTTCATTCAGTAGTTCGTCCCGGCTGATGACCCGGTCGGCATTCTGCACCAAAAACTGCAGGGTCTTGAATTCCTGAGCGGTCAACACAATAATCTTGTCGTCGCGCTGGACTTCCATCTTTTTGAAGTCGACGGAGATGCCATCGAAATTCACCCGACTGACGTTTGCCGTTCTTGACGTATGCCGTAGCGCGGCACGAACGCGCGCCAGCAACTCCCGGGGACTGAAAGGTTTGGTTACGTAGTCGTCCGCTCCCAACTCGAGCAACAGCACTTTGTCGGAGACGTCGCTGGTTGCGCTGAGGACAATAATCGGCAACGTAGGAGCCTGGGCCTTGATCTCCTTGCACACATCACTTCCGGAAAGCTTCGGCAGGCGTAGATCGAGAATGATGACTGCCGGCGGGGCAGCCTGAAAGCTTTCCAGGGCCGACCTCCCATTCGCTTGAATCTCAACGGTATACCCTTCAGATTCAAACAATCGCTTTAAAGCCTTCTGAACCGCTGGATCATCCTCAACCACGAGAATTCTTCCCAGTGGCCGCGTGGAATTCGCCGGATCACCCATTCGGGCTGCGCTGAGTGGAATTGCGGTTTGACCCATGACGTTACCCTCTCAATTAGAGTCTGCCTTCGGGAGTTTGGATAGGGCTTGCGGGATTGCCCCCAACTAGCCCGCCACCACTCAAAGCTTACAACGTTTTCGCCTATTTTCAGCGCAGGAGCTCTGGTTTGACAAATCTTTTACATTTCCATGCCCCGGGAAAAGTCGATTACGGCGAAAGGCTTGCTAAGTGATCGGCATAAGCCGATAGGAATGTCCCGCACGCCGCTACTGCGGCGGCTGCCGTAGAATGCTTCTAGCTTGCCTGTTTCTGCAGAATTCGATCATCTCCGCGTCGTTTTGGTAGACGCGCGGAACCCCCTCAATATCGGTGCTGCGGCACGGGCCATGAGCAATTTTGGATTTCTTCACTTGCGGGTGGTGAATCCCTACGACGTGGCATTTCAAAATGCTCGCTCGGCCGTAGGTGCCGCAGCTCTGCTGGCCAGTGCAAAAAAATTCGAAACTGTAGCCGAAGCGGTCGCCGATTGCTCACTCGTGGTCGGCACCACCGCGGTCGGCCATCGCGATCTGCAACATTCCCTCCAACGGTTGGAGCCAGGTGCTCGGCTCATTCGCCGGCATCTGGCCACGGGCCGCTGCGCTCTTCTATTCGGGTCAGAAAAATTTGGCCTCTCGAACCAGGACATGAGTCACTGCCACTGGCTGATGCACATCCCGACTCGGGAAGAACATTTCTCGATGAATCTGGGACAGGCGGTCGCGGTGTGTTTGTATGAACTGAAGCGCAACTCTCGCGCCCGAATTAATCCAGAGAAGGGAAGTCCCGCCTCATCCGCCGAGGTGGAGCGAATTCATGAAACTTTACTCACAGCTCTTCGTGCCAGCAGTTATCCAAAACTGAACTCCTCGGATTCTTTTGAGGGTGCGGTTCGGCGCCTGGTGCGGCGGCTACGCTTGAAAACAGGCGACGCCGAATTCCTGCTCGGCATGCTGCGGCAGATTGTCTGGAAATTGAAGAAGAGCGATCCGGCCAAAAATTAAACTGGGATTGTTAGTATAACCCTTTATTCAAGGCTTCACTTCCGCCGGAAATACCTGAACGGAAGTCGGCGTAAATTGAAAGCGCAGGAGCCACTCACTTTCGGCAGCGTGTCCATTGAGCTGAGGCGGATTGAATTTCCAGCGCTGAGCCGCCGCCATCGTCCGGTTCGCAAAGTATTGGCTCGGCCCGTGAGAGACAAACTTCGCCTGCGATACGTTCCCCGAGGCATCCACCGAAGCTTGGATCGCGACCTTCAATTGCCCCGTGATTGTGTTTAGCGCGTTCCGCGAGACGTCGGGCTGAACTTGCTGACGCACACTGCCGGGCATAACTCCTTGGTGCCCGCTATTCGCGGAAAACGGCGGGGGCGATTGCGTAGCCGGGTTAGTAGGCTCCGGCCCTGCAGACTGCGTCTCTGCCGCTGGAATTGGCGTGCGATGCACCAACACTTCGATGCTAAGCCACACTCCCACCAACAGCGCTGCTAGAACGACAAGCGCAAGAACCCATCGCTTCGGCCTCTGTTGTAGCGCCTCCGCCACGGCCTTTTCCGCCCCGCTTGCAGTTGGCGCGCGCAGCCGTCTGACAATGTCATGCACCGTGCATCGCAACTGCGGATCGGCTTGCAAACACTGTCGCGCAATTTCACGAAGAGGCTGGGGGATCGTGTTTGATACAGCCACCGGGCTGCCATTGCCGGTCTTCGACTTGGGCTCGTTTCGCGTCAGCACGGCAACCAGCGTCATTCCGAGCGACCATACATCCGCAGCCGGTGACAGCCCCTGGGCCGCAACCTCAGGCGCGTCGTACGCGCTCGCTGCGCGGGGACCGTTCGCCTCGCCGACCTTCCGCAGGGTGTCGGTTGAAAGTTTTAATTGATTGTCGACCGCCGTAATATTCGATGGCTTGACCCGGCCGTGCACAAACCCCGCGCGGTGCAGGAATCCCAGCGCCTCGGCTGCAGGAGGAAGCATCTCGGATGCCTCAACAGGCGTGAGCGGGCGCACCGGCAGAATCTCAGCTAGATTCTCATCAGCGGATTCCATCACTACGAAAAGAAGCCGCGTTCCCTCAATCTGGCAGCGTCCACATTCAAACATTTGAATCAGGTGGGGATGTGAGAGTTTTGCAATGCTCTTCCAGAGCGAAAGTTGAGCATCTCCATCCCGGTTATCCGCGGGTATTAGTTTAATGACGGCCTTCCGCGTTCCCGCGCGCTCGGTGAGAAAGACAGCGCTCTGCTCCGTTCCCCCCAGCCACTGCCGCAAGGGGAATTTGACGTCGACGACTTTACCTGCCCAATTCTTCCCGAGTTCTGCCGGGGTGCTCTTAGTCTGCGACATAGCGAAGCGCTATTCTATTCCAGAGTCAGGTTTGGCGCTCTGTGAAGTTTGGTGGAAAAATGAAGTTTCACCATGGGCCGGCTATGGCGGCATCTGCGGCGAAAGACAGTCCAGAGAAAACAATTCCGCCGTCCCCGGGGGCAGGCGTTCCGTTCTTGCTAATATGTTAGATTGGTAGAAAGTGGGCGCGTAGCTCAGTTGGTAGAGCAATGCCCTTTTAAGGCATGGGTCGCAGGTTCGAGTCCTGCCGCGCTCACCACCGATTCGGTTCTTAGCCTCACGGTCTCGGCTTCCCGTCGCGCCGGTTCCGGCCTCATCCCTTCTCGAGTAGCGCGACGGCAGTGGCGTGCGAGGCTGATAAGCCATGCCAGAGCTCCCCGATATCGCCGCCTACATCAGCGCGCTCGAACCCCGCATAGTCGGTCAACCCCTTCAGCACGTACGGCGCAACAGCGCTTTTCTTCTGCGAACCGCGCAGCCACCACTTGCCAGTGTGGAAGGCCGCATTGTCAAAGAACTGCGGCGAGTTGGTAAGCGTATTGCCATCGGACTCGAAGACGATCTCTGGCTCTTACTACATCTGATGATTGCTGGCCGGTTGCACTGGCGGGATGCGGAAGCAAAGTTAACTGGCCGGCAGAGTCTGGCGGCGTTCGATTTCCCCGATGGTTCTCTGATTCTCACCGAAGCCGGCACCAAGCACCGTGCGTCGTTGCACCTACTCAGTGGCGAGGAGAGTCTGCGTTCTTTCGATGCGGGAGGAATCGACATCTTTTCCAGCGATCTGAGTTCGTTCCATGCGAAGCTCACTGCCGAAAACCACACACTCAAACGGGCGCTTACCGATCCACGTCTGGTGAGTGGAGTCGGCAACGCGTATTCCGATGAGATATTGCACGCCGCCCAACTCTCCCCCGTCGCCCTCACACAGAAAATGGAACCGCTGGAGTGGGAGAGACTATTCGCCGCGGCCCGGCACACGCTTGGGTTCTGGGTGGACCAACTCTCCACCGAAGCTCAAACCGGTTTCCCAGAAAAGGTCACTGCCTTTCGTAAAGGTATGGCGGTTCATGGGCGCTACGGCGAGCCTTGCCCGCGGTGCGGCGACAACGTCCTGCGAATTCGTTACGCCGACAAAGAAACAAATTACTGCGCCCGCTGCCAGACCGGAGGCAAGGTCCTTGCGGATCGAAGCCTATCCCGGCTATTGGGATCAGACTGGCCACGATCTATGGAAGAGTTGGAAGCTTTAAAGCGCCGCTAAATGCGAAACCGTTGGCCTGTCGGCGGATTCCCTTAGCCCTCCGCCGGAACCTTCTTCCCGGTTTCATCCCAAATGCGCACGCCCTGCGTCTCCCGCAACAGCAGACTTCCTACAATAAATGTCATGCCGGCCACAACCATCGGATAATAAAGACCCGCATAAATATTGCCGGTCGCGGCGACTGACAAGAGACCGATCAAGGGGAGCAAGCCACCAAAAACGCCGTTGCCTATGTGATACGGGAGAGAAAGCGATGTGTATCGAATCTTCGCTGGGAAAGCTTCAATCAGATAAGCGGCGATGGGACCGTAAACCAGACATACGTAGAGAACCTGAATGAAAACCAGCAGAACCAGCATCGTAAGGTTCGGGTTCGGCGCTTCCTTGGCGGGCACTAGCGCTCCCGCTTCGTCCGTGGTCATGGCCGTGAGTTTGGGCTGGCCAGTAACTCTATCGCGGACGGATTTTACCGTAACCACGTTATTCCCGGCCGCCCGTTCCATGGCCTTGTAGATAGGGATATAAGTGAGTACCCCGAG
>JAUTWY010000061.1 GCA_030838305.1 Acidobacteriaceae bacterium | reverse complement strand
TTTGCCATCGGGACACCGGAGGGTTCCGCCAACGGTCCACACGGCGCCTTTGAGTTCCGCTGTGAAAGGCTCCTCTGAGCGGATTTGCTTCTCACCATAAACGGGAATCAGCACTGCCTCTGCGACTTTGACCGCAGTCTGTGAGTCAGGAACGAACCCATCCGTTGGCGTGAAACCGTGCGTTTTGTTTGTGGACCCGTGCTGTTGAGCAAGAGCGGGAATAATCGCAGTCATCAGTGTTATCGACACGAACCCGCTACGGAGGGACCGGAACACGGAAGATGTCATAAGCGCAATTCTATTGCGTTCGTACACAACTGTCGAAATCAGGGCGGTTACACTCATCGTGGGGTTTTGAGCGTAACGGCGATTTATCACCAAGCGAGACGAGCGCCCACCAGTTTGGCGCTCGGATTACTAATGGGATGGTTCGCCGCCTTTACTGAGCCAGCAGCCTGGGTATTAAGCAAAAGCTACTGGGGATTAGCAAACGTGGCAACCTGTAAACCGGAACAGCCTCCCAAGGCTGCATTACTAGACAGGACGAGCGCCGCAGCGCATTCCATCAAGGGCCAGGAGCTTTGTGCTCCAATGAAGGCCGAATACATTTGTGCAGACCATCCTGTCACTTTCATTTTTCGCTTGCGACAGGGCAGCGGACCATACATTCCGGTTTGTGACAATCCACCCGGAATCGCTATTTTCACGTAATATCGCACACGTATAATGGCGGGCATTGATGGCCCTTACCTCTGGCACAAAACTCGGTCCCTACGAAATCGAGTCTCCTCTTGGCGCGGGCGGCATGGGCGAGGTGTATCGTGCCCGGGACACGCGCCTTGACCGCACGGTGGCCATCAAGGTTCTGGTCTCACACCTGTCATCTTTGCCCGAACTGAAGCAGAGCATGGAACGCGAGGCGCGAGCCATTTCCGCGCTGAACCATCCGAACATCTGCCATCTTTACGACATCGGGTCAGAGACCGGCACCGACTACCTCGTCATGGAGTTTCTCGAAGGAGAAACCTTGGCCGACCGCCTTCGCAAGGGCGCGCTGCCGCTCAGCGAGGTACTCAGAATAGGAATTGCGGTGGCGGAGGCGCTCGCATTCGCGCACGAGCAAGGGATCATCCATCGCGACCTGAAGCCAAGCAACATCATGCTCACCAAGGCCGGCGCCAAGCTGATGGACTTTGGTTTGGCGAAATCCGTGGCGGCTGGCGCGCTTAGATCGCCCTCGAGTGCCCCGCTGCTCTCGGCGATTAACACACTGACGGATGCCAGTCCGATGGCGCCGCTTACAACTGTGGGCGCCGTGATCGGCACGATTCAGTACATGTCGCCGGAGCAGATCGAAGGTAAACCGGCTGACGCCAGATCCGACCTGTTCGCGCTGGGAGCGGTCTTTTATGAAATGCTGACCGGCATACGGCCATTTCTGGGCAAGAGCCAGATCAGCGTCGCGAGCGCGATTCTGGAACAAAATCCGGAGCCGCTTTCGGCAGTTCAGCCGCTCACTCCCGCTCCCCTCGAATACGTTGTCAACACATGTTTGGCGAAGAATCCCGACGAGCGTTTTCAGAACGCGCACGATGTTGCAATTCAGTTGCGGTGGATCGCGCAGACGGGAAGTTCCGCTGCCAAACGATCCGCCGCGCAGGCCAGTTCTCGCGAGCGCATGGCATGGGTGGTGGCGGGAGTCCTTGCCGTTTTACTGATTGGACTCGCTACATGGTGGAGAGGTTCTCGCAGCCCGGAGACAATCTCTTATTTCGATGCCCCGCTCTCTTTCGAGGCCCAGGATGTCGCGATAGCGCCGAATGGTCACACGGTTGTGATCGCCGGCCACGGCGAATCACAGCGAAATAATGTGCTGTGGATTTACGAACCAGGGTCGCAAGAGGCCAAGGCTATTCCCGGTACCGAAGGCGCCAATTTTCCGTTCTGGTCCGCTGACGGCCGTTCGCTTGGATTTTTCGCCGATGGCAAGCTCAAGCGGCTGGATTTGGCGGGCGGTCCGGTGCAGGCGCTGTGCGACGCCCCGACCGGTCGCGGCGGCACATGGAATAAGGATGGCGTGATTTTGTTTACGCCCAGCGGGCTTCTGGGCGTTGGCCTCTATCGAATCCCCGCCTCCGGCGGCACACCCGTCCAGATTTCATCACCGGACCGGAACCGGAAAGAAGATAGCCACCGCTGGCCATTTTTTCTCCCTGACGGCATCCACTATCTCTATTCCGCGATCAATCTTTCGGGACAACAGCAGGTACTGCACTCGATCTATCTTGGTGAGCTGGATTCGAACGAGAAGCAGCTCGTCATCAGGGCAAGAGGCAATACCGCTTTTGTCGACCCCGGGTATCTGTTCTTCTACCGGGATCGGACGCTCTTTGCTCAGCGGTTTGACATCAAGAGCCTGAAGCTGACCGGGGAGCCGGTTCCGCTGTTCACAGACATTGGATTCGCGCCCCGCATTTCCAAGGCGGCCTTCTCGGCATCCAGCAGCGGGCTGCTGGTGACGCAAAGAGCCGGAGAATCCGTATCGCAATTGGTGTGGTTTGACCGTAATGGTCATGAAGTGGGCGTGGCGACCAAACCCGGTGTCTTTGGCAATATTGCCCTCTCGCCGAATGGCAGATTCGTCGCCTCCGATACCACCGATCCGGTCAGCCAAAATACCGACATCTATACCTTCGCTCTCGATACCGGCGAAGCCAAACGCCTGACCTTCGACCCAGCCATTGACTCGATGCCGGTTTGGAGTCCGGATGGCAAGCGAATACTTTTCGGCAACAACCACGAGCCCAAGTTCGACCTGTATTTAAAAAACAGTGACGGGGCCGAAGAGGAAAAAATAATTCCGCAGGATGGTCCAGACCGCTTCCCCAACGATTGGTCGCGAGACGGAAGATACATCTTGTACGAGCGGGGCGCAGACTTGTGGTATGCGACGGTCGCGGACCTGAAGCCGGCTCAATTCCAGAAGGCGGTCTCGACCCTGAAGACGGCGCGCTTCTCCCCTGATGGCAAGTGGGTCGCATACTCCTCCAACGAGAGCGGTAAATGGGAAATCTACGTCACGTCGTTCCCCGATTCTCATGGCAAGTGGCAGGTCTCTACCGCCGGCGGCACTCAGCCGCGATGGCGAGGCGACGGCAAAGAACTGTTCTACCTCTCGCCGGACGACAAGCTCATGGCCGTCTCTATAAAGACAGGAGCGAACTTCGATACCGGAACGCCGACTGCGCTCTTTCAGGCTTTTCCACGGGAAACAATCGCGGCAACCTCCGAACAGTTTTTTTATGACGTCAGCCAGGACGGACAAAAATTCCTCATCAACACCCAGTTGAAATCCGCCATAAGGCCGATGTCGGTTGTCCTGAACTGGCCTTCCAAGCTGAACCATTGAACCGACTTGCTAACCCTCGTGAATTGGATGAAAGGTCGCCTGGGTATTAGGCATCGTGAATATCTTTCATCATCGCGGTCCCCGAAAACGGAAAAACCTAGCGCTTAGATACGCTGGGTTTTGGTTAAGTCACTTCACAACATTCGTCCTAAACAGATCGGTATTACTCCGATCACTGGCACACAGGGCCGGCGTCAGTGGTGAAAGTGTTGTTGTCAGAGAACCAGCCATTCGCTGCGATTGACGGTGCTCCGTAGAACCAGGAGAAGAAAACCAACTCCTGGAGGTTGTAGGCGAAGCCATTCGCGCCCGCTACAGGCGGGATATTGGTGCCGGTGAGCGGATCGCCCACCTCCAGGTTGTTCTGACATCCGGCGACCTGGCCAGTATGTCCCCATGCCGGGGTAGGGTTGTTGCCGAAGGGATCATCCATCCATTCGCCGACCTCGTGCGCCATGATCGACGTGTCGTGGATGCTTGGTGCGAACAAACCGCTGGTTTCGAAATCGACAGGCGAATAGGTCTGGATGGGTGAACCGGTAGCGCCGTGGAAGCCGAGCACGCAACATTTATTGAGATCTTCAGGCAAACCAACGGACATCACGGTGTTGTAAAGCAGAAAGATCGGGAATTGCGAAGTGTCGACACCCTGGGCGGCCAACTGCGGAAGCAGGGTTCCGGTCAGGATTGCGTCCAGTGTCTTGAGGGTCACAATGCCCAAGGACCCGCACGTTCCAAACAAACTGGCGGGAATGGCGACGCCGTCGGCGGAGTTGATGTTCAGCATAACGGGCTGGAACACGACAGGATTCACCAGAGTGTGATAGTTAGTGCCGCCGACGAATTGCCAGAAGTTCGCTCTCTGGAACGCGTCGATATATTGCGTGTCGCCAACCGCAGTGGCTCCAAACTGGAAGTTGACTGCCCGAAATAGTGGCGATTGCTCCGTCAAGGTAAGCGGAACATCGTTGGGCGCGCTCAGGCAGGCGGTGTCAGCGACCGTCGGGTCGAAGGTTATCTGCCCCTTGGTCCTGGTCAGAATCCCATGTTTGTTCAATCCGGTTGCAACAGAATTGAAGGTGATGATGAGAGGAATCAGAGGGGTGGTTACAGTGGTTGGTCTGAAGTGCTTTGAGAACGGGTCCTGTCCCACCATGGCGCCCGTGTACGTGTTCCCGTCACGGCTGGCAGTAACATTATAAGTGAAGGTCGCGAGCGAACTGACTGCGGCGGCGGCGGACGGCTTGGCGATGTTGCCCGCCGCGTCTCGCGCGGGCTTCACAGTTGTGTAGGCGTTGAGTTTCACTTTCGCTTGAGCCCACAGGGAGGCGGGAATGGAAAAACAGATCGCGGAGCATAGCAACAACAGCAAGCAGCGAGTTCTCATGGGTGTAGCACCTCATCAAGGATTGTGGCCAATTCAGGCGATCAGGGCCTTCAACTAACGCAGGGTGGGGTTGAGTCGGTACGCGCGCTACGAGCGGGTGCGCCGCGTTTAATGCAATCCCGACTTGGCACTGACAGTTTCTAACCGGGATCTCCTTCTTGGTTCAAAAACGGCACTGATCATACACCCATCCCGCTGTTCGCCGACAGTGTGAAACAATTTTCATACGGACCGCCCCCAACGGTCGGAGATCCGAGCCCACACCACCGAAAATTTGCCCGATATTCCGTCACTTTTGCAACACCTCTCCTTACTGCAACCTGCTGTAAACGGATTCCGTTGCTAACCTGACCACCATTATCGATCCCGTCGGTACCGGCAGCAGAGCGATCCGGCCCAGCATCGCCCCGAACCGCCGCCGCGTCAGATGTCCTTCCGCCAACAGTAGCCAGTAGTAACCGTGCATGTTTCACCAGCCGTTGCTGCAAGCTGGTCAGGGACCAGTTCTCAATCCCTCTCGGCAAACCCAGCCGCCGCCACAAATTCCCAGATTGTAGGCCAGCAGGCTCAGCGCCAGCCGCACTTGGTTCGAGCGAAAAC